>NZ_JBFUGK010000029.1:0-70276 GCF_056402935.1 Polaromonas sp. P3_B1 | reverse complement strand
GGAGCGCAGAGACAAGCGGATCAGGGCAAAAACGTGTTTGAGCGAAGCGAGTTGTTTTTGACCCCGCTTGGCTCGAGCACCGCAGGTTGCCCGTAGCGCAGCGGAGGGACCCAGACTGCGGGTCGCCTTTCTTTTGGGTACTTTTCTTTGGCGAAGCAAAGAAAAGTGCCTCGCCCGCCGGGGCGAGTCCCGGCCAGCAAGCCTCAGCAGAGAAAAAAAACAAACCAGCAGGAGAGCAAAGGAGAGAAGAGCGCGCCGTCGGCGCAAGACCCGACTAACGCCCCCGACTCAACCCCACCAAAACACCAATCATCCCCATCACCCCCACCAACCCCAAAATCACCCCTCTGCCTTCCATCACCCCGGCAAACGCCCCCACCAACATCCCCGCCAGCGGCTGCGACAGGTTGTTGAACATCACGATCACACCGGTGGTTTTGCCCAGGTCCTTGGGCGGTATGAGCTTTTGCCGCAAGCTGCGGATGTAGACGTTGAACATCTTGTCAAAGCCGATCACCAGCAAAAACCCGGCTGTGTAGAGCCAGAAGTTGCCGGCCAGTCCTGTGAGCAGCCCGCCGGCCAGCATCACGGTGTACGACACCAGGCCCAGGGTGCGCAGCGAAAACACGGTGCGGGCGATGACCAGCAGGATGATGACCGTCGCCACCGCGCCGGCGGTCTGCAAAATGGCGTAGTCGCCGGCGGAGCGTTGCAGCAGGCCTGTCACCATGGCGGCCGACGTGGCCAGCGTGACGCCTATCACCAGGTTGACGCCTGCCGCCAGCGCAATCACCTGCTTCAAGCCCGGCAGGTGCAGCACCTGCGACAAGGCGGTGCGTATGGGGGCGGTCCAGTGGCCGGGCGCCGGTTCGGGCGCTGCGAGCGTGACGGCGCTTTGACGATGCCACCAAGTCACGGCGCCGTCGGCAACAAGGAAAAACACCGCTGTCGCGCCGACCACCATAGGCCAAGGCATCCAGCGCAGCAGCAGCGAGGCCAGCAAGGGGCCCAGCACCATGCCGAGCTGGTCGGCGAGCTGCGCGTGGGCCAGCACTTTTTCAAAGCGGTGCTGGCGAAAAATCTGCGGCAGCATGACCTCGCGGGCCATCAGGCCCTGGGTGGTCAGCACGCCGCAGACGGCCGACAGCGCGATCAGCCAGCCGACGCCGCCGGCCCACTGGAAGGCAATCACGCCGGCAATGCACACCAGCGCGCGGTAGAGCTGGCTGATGCGCAGCAGCTTGAGCGGCGAGACGCGGTCGCACAGCATGCCGCAGACCGGGAAGGCCAAAAAGCGCGGAAGGGTTTCGAGGGTGAAGGCAATGCCTGACCAGGCAACGCTGCCGGTGGTTTCAAACACCACCAGGGGCACCAGGAAAAGCAGGATCTGGTCGGCCAGCCGGGAGAAAAACAAGGAGGCGTAAAAAAACAGCCCGCTGGCGTCACGCTTGTCGTTCACCCCTGCCCTCGCTTGTGGCCCGCATGCCTTGTGCAGCGGGCGGTTGTTGTCTGGAAAATGGCGGCCCAGCGCGCCGCCGGGCGCCGGTTGTCAGTTCTGGTCGGCGGCGTCTTCAGCGGGCCAATCGCGGATGTAGGCCTTGAGCATCTTGTTTTCGAAGTTCTGGCTGTCGACCACGGCCTTGGCAACGTCATAAAGGCTGATGACGCCCATCAGGACTTTCTGGTTCATGACGGGCATGTAGCGCGCGTGGCGCTCCAGCATCATGCGGCGGACTTCGTCGAGTTCGGTTTCGGAGGTGCAGGTCAGCGGATGGTCGTCCATGGCGGTGCGCACCAGGGTACTGCCGATGACGCCGCCGTTTTTGACGATGCAGACGATGACCTCGCGGAAGGTCAGCATGCCGACCAGGTCGCCGTGCTCCATCACGACCAGCGAGCCGATGTCCTTGTCGGCCATGACCTGGGCCGCCTTGGCCAGGGGTTCATCAGGCTGGACGGTGTAAAGCGTGTTGCCTTTAACGCGCAGTATGTCTAGAACCTTCATGGCGATCTCCTCGGTTGTGCTGCCAACATGCTCATTGTCCCACCGCCGCGCGGTATGAGGGGGAATTCAGTTTAAATATAGCCCACAATCAAACGGCCGGCTGCAAGAATCTGTACAGGGTTCTGGCGATTGCCCCGCCTGCCACTTTTTTCTGACTGGAGACAAACCCATGCCCGGTTATTCCGATCCCGGTTTCGACACCCTGGCGCTGCATGCGGGCGCTGCGCCCGACCCGACCACCGGCGCGCGCGCCGTACCCATTCACCTCACCACCTCCTTCGTCTTCGAGTCCAGCGATCACGCGGCCAGCCTGTTCAACCTGGAGCGCGCGGGCCACGTTTATTCGCGCATCAGCAACCCGACCAACGCGGTGCTGGAGCAGCGCGTGTCGGCGCTGGAAGGCGGCATAGGCGCGATCGCCACCGCCAGCGGCCAGGCCGCGCTGCACCTGTCCATCGCCACGCTGATGGGGGCCGGCTCGCACATCGTGGCTTCGACGGCGCTCTACGGCGGCAGCCAGAACCTGCTGCACTACACGATGCGGCGTTTCGGGATTGACACGACTTTCGTCAAACCCGGCGACATCGACGGCTGGCGCGCGGCCGTGCGGCCCAACACCAAGCTGTTTTTCGGCGAAACCGTGGGCAACCCCGGGCTGGACGTGCTGGACATCCCGGCGGTGTCGGCCATCGCCCATGAGGCGGGCGTGCCGCTGCTGGTGGACTCCACGCTGACGTCGCCCTGGCTGGTCAAGCCGTTTGAACACGGCGCCGACCTGGTCTACCACTCGGCCACCAAGTTCTTGAGCGGGCACGGCACCGTCATTGGCGGCATCGTGGTGGACGGCGGCAGCTTCGACTGGGAAAAGTCCGGCAAATTCGCCGAGCTGACCGAAGCCTACGACGGCTTTCACAACATGGTGTTCAGCGAGGAAAGCACGGTGGGTGCCTTTTTGCTGCGCGCGCGGCGCGAAGGCCTGCGCGACTTCGGCGCCTGCATGAGCCCGCACACGGCCTGGCTGATTTTGCAGGGCATAGAAACCCTGCCGCTGCGCATGGCGCGGCACATGGGCAATACCGAAAAGGTGGTGCAGTTCCTGGCCAGCCACCCCCTGGTGTCGCGTGTGGGCCATCCCCTGCTCGAATCCCATACCAGCCATGCGCTGGCCAAAAAGCTGCTGCCGCGCGGCGCGGGTTCGGTGTTCAGCTTCGACATCAAGGGCAACCGTGCCCAGGGCAAGGCTTTTATCGAGGCGCTGAAGGTTTTCAGCCACCTGGCCAATGTCGGCGACTGCCGCAGCCTGGTGATACATCCGGCCAGCACCACCCACTTCCGTATGACGGACGAGGCGCTGGCGGCCGGCGGCATCACGCAGGGCACGATACGCCTGTCGATAGGCCTGGAAGACCCGGACGACCTGATCGACGACCTCAGGCGCGCTCTCAAGGCTGCAGAAAAAGCGGGGGCCTGAAACATGTACCTCGACGTCAACGGCCATAAAACCTATTGCTATACCGGCGGCAAGCCTTTTGATGCCGCCAAACCCACGGCGGTATTCATTCACGGCGTGCTGAACGACCACAGCGTGTGGATTTTGCAGACGCGCTACCTGGCAAACCACGGCTGGAACGTGCTGGCGGTCGACCTGCCCGGGCACTGCAAAAGCGAAGGCGACGCCCCTGCTTCCGTCGAAGAGGCGGCGGAGTTTGTCGCCGCGCTGCTCGATGCCGCGGGGGTGAAGCGCGCCGCCCTGATCGGCCACAGCTGGGGCTCGCTGATCGCTCTGGAAGCAGCCTCCCGGCTGAAAGACCGTGTGAGCCATCTGGTGCTGGTGGGCACGGCCTTCCCGATGAAGGTGTCGCAGGCCTTGCTCGACGCGGCGCTCAATGAGCCGATGAAGGCGCTGGCGATGGTGAACGTGTTCTCACGCAGCACGCTGGCGCCGCCGCTGGGCGCCGGCAGCTGGGTGCATGGCGCCAGCATGGCCCTGGGCCGGCGCGTGCTGGCCAGCAATACCCAGGTCAATGTGTTCCACCGCGGCTTCAAGGCCTGCGACAGCTATGCCAACGGCGAGGCGGCCATGGCCGGGGTCAGTTGCCCCGTGCTGTTCGTGCTCGGAGCACAGGACCAGATGACGACGCCGAAGGCCGCGCAATCTCTGGTTGGCAAGGCCAGGGACAGCGGCAAGAAGGTCAGCGTCGCCAGCCTGCCGGTGGGCCACCACCAGATGAGCGAGACGCCCGAGGCCACGCTGTTCGCGATCCGGGATTTCCTCCAGACCCCTTCGGCCTGACGCAGCGGATGGCAAGCTCCCTCCTCATTCCCACGCTCGCGCAGGCGGTGGAGCACGTGCTTGCCACGGTGGAGGGCGACATCGTGCTCGGGCTGCCGCTGGGCATAGGCAAGCCCAACCCCTTTGTGAATCTGCTTTACCGCCGCGTCAAGGCCATGGGCGGCGATGCGAAGCCGCGGCGGCTGAAGATCATCACGGCACTCTCGCTGGAAAGGCCCGAGGGCAAAAGCGAACTGGAGCAGCATTTCCTGGCGCCGCTGGTGGAGCGCGTTTTCAAGGACTACCCGGACCTCGACTACGTCAAGGACCTTCGCGCCGGCGTGCTACCGCCGCACATCGAGGTCAGCGAGTTCTTCTTCAAGACCGGCGACTACCTGGGCAATGAGCGCGCGCAGCAGGCCTACATCTCGACCAACTACACCTTTGTGGCGCGCGACATGGGTGTGCTCGGCGTGAATGTGATCGCGCAGGCGGTGGCGGCGCGCGAAACGGCTGATGGCGCCATCGAGCTTTCACTGTCGAGCAACCCGGACGTGACCTTTGAACTGGCTGAGCGCCAGGCCGCAAACGGCCGGCCGCTGTTCAAGGTCGGGGTGGTCAACCGCGAACTGCCCTTTATGCCCGGGCAGGCTATCGCACCCTCCGGATTTTTTGACGTGGTGGTGACGGACGCCGCCGCTACACACACGCTGTTCGCGCCGCCCAATGGCAAGGTCAGCTCCGCCGACTACGCCATAGGCCTGCATGCGGCCAGCCTGGTGGCCGATGGCGGCACCTTGCAGATCGGCATTGGCGCGCTGGGCGATGCCATCGCGCAGGCCCTGCTGGTGCGCGAGCGCGCCAACACGGATTACCGCAGCATCATGGCGACCCTCTGTCCCGCTGGCCCGGACGGCCTCGATGGCCTCGATGGCCTGAAGGGCCGCGAGCTTGGCGGCTTTGCGCAAGGCCTTTACGGCTGCTCGGAAATGTTCGTCAACGGCTTTCTGCAACTTTTGCAGGCCGGCATCCTTAGCCGCGAGGTGTTTGATGATGAAGCCGTCCAGCGGCTGGTCAACGAAGGGCGGATACCCGGCCTGGCGGTGAGCCCGGATACGCTGGCCGTGCTGCTGGAGGCGGGACGCATATCGCCGGTGCTGACCCGCGAAGACCTGGCATTCCTGCGGAAGCTGGGCGTACTCACAGCCGAAGTCGCCCTCAAGGCCGACGGCGACCTTGAGATCCAGGGCCGGCGCATCAGCAACCGGATTGATGAGCCCGAGGTGCGCGCGGCGCTGCACGACGCGGGCGGCCTGGGCCAACGCCTGGCCGGCGGTGTGGTGCTGCATGGTGGCTTCTTCCTGGGCCCCACTGATTTTTACGAAGGGCTGCGCCGCATGCCGCCCGAGGTGCTGGCCAGGATCGACATGACGCGGATTGATTTCATCAACCAGCTCCATGGCCGCAGCGCGCTCAAGCAGGCGCAGCGCCGCCAGGGCCGCTTCATGAACACGGCCATGATGGTCACCCTGCTGGGCGCGGCGGTGTCCGACGGGCTGGAGTCGGGCCAGGTGGTTTCCGGCGTGGGCGGGCAGTACAACTTCGTGGCCATGGCCCATGCCCTGCCCGACGCGCGCTCCATCCTGATGCTGCGCGCCAGCTACGAGCACAAAGACGGCCTGCGCAGCACCCTGGTCTGGAACTACGGCCACACCACCATCCCGCGCCACCTGCGCGACGTGGTGATCACCGAATACGGTGTGGCCGACCTGCGGGCCCAGCCCGACGGCGAGGTGATCAAGCGCCTGATCGCGATTGCCGACTCACGCTTCCAGGACGATCTGGCGGCACAGGCCAAGGCCGCCGGCAAGCTTGACGCCGCCTATGAAGTGCCCGGGCGGTATCGCCAGAACCTGCCCGAGGTGCTGCATGCCGGCCTGCAGCCCTGGCGGCAATCGGGCCTGCTGCCGGACTTCCCTTTCGGCACCGACCTCACCGCAGGCGAGATCGAGATGGTGACCGCACTGCGGAAAATGCAGCACGCCACACAGCATCCGGTAGAGCTGGTCGCCATGGTGCTCAAAAGCCTGGCCTCCAGCCGCGAGGCGCCGCCGGCCTACCTGGAGCGCCTGGGCCTGGACGACGCCACCAGTTTCAAGAAGATGTTTTTGCGCAAGCTGTTTGCCGGGAACCTGTGAGAGAAAGCGCCGTGACCACCACGCCGCCTGTCACCGCCACACCGCCCATGAGCGATGCCCGCGCGCGGGAAATTGCAGCAACCCTGGACCTGCGCGCCCTGCCCCCGGACTTTTATGCCAACCCCTACCCGGTGTACACCGCGCTGCGCGAGGCCGAGCCGGTAAGGCGCATGCCCGACGGCTCCTTTTTCCTGACACGCCACGCCGACCTGGTGGCCGTCTACCGCGACGCGCAGGTTTTCAGCTCCGACAAAAAGGTGGAGTTCGAGCCCAAATACGGAGCGGCCTCCGCGCTGTTCGAGCACCACACCACCAGCCTGGTGTTCAACGACCCGCCCTTGCACACGCGCGTGCGCAAGCTCATCATGGGCGCGCTGACCCGCCGCGCCATCGCCGGCATGGAGCCCGGCCTGGTGACGCTGGTCGACGGCTTGCTGAACGCGATCGAGGAAAGCGGCGGCGGCGACCTGGTGGAGGACTTCGCCTCGGCCATCCCGGTCGAGATCATCGGCAACCTGCTGGGCGTGCCGCATGCGGACCGCGCGCCGTTGCGCGGCTGGTCGCTCGCGATACTGGGCGCGCTGGAACCCAAATTGACGCCGGAGCAGGAGGCCCTGGGCAACCAGAGCGTGCGCGAGTTCACGGCTTACCTTCAAGACCTGGTGGCCGAACGGCGGCGGCACCCCGGCGACCCGGAGCACGATGTGCTCACGCGGCTGATTGGCGGCGAAGCCGGCACGGGCAGGCTCAACGAAACCGAGCTGCTGCAGAACTGCGTGTTCATCCTCAATGCCGGGCATGAAACCACCACCAACCTGATCGGCAATGCGCTGGTGGCGCTGCAGGAGCACCCAACGGCGCTGGCCGGCCTGCTCACCGGCATGCAGGTGGTGGCGCATGACGCGCAGCGGCTTGAAGCGCTGTTGACGCCGGCCGTTGATGAGTTCCTGCGCTTTGAGTCGTCCAACCAGTTCAGCAACCGGCGCGCGCTGGCCGATGCGAACATAGGCGGTGTGGACCTGCCCGCGGGCAGCCTGTTGACCTTATGCATAGGCGCTGCCAACCGGGACCCTGCCCAGTTTGCGCGGCCCGACGCGCTGGACCTGGCGCGCCAGGACAACCGGCACCTGGCCTTTGGCTTCGGCATCCACCAGTGCGCGGGGCTCAGCCTGGCGCGGTTGGAGGGCCGTATCGCCATCGGCCGTTTTCTGGCGCGCTTTCCAGGCTACCGTCTGGCGGCCCGCCCCACGCGTGGCGGCCGTGCGCGCTTTCGGGGGTTCCTGAAAGCGCCGTTTGCCATCACCTAGTTGGCGTTTATCCAGTGCTGGGGAGCCGCCGCCAGGCCCTGCAGCAAGGCCTGGGTCGAAGGCGAATGGGGCGTGGCAGGCTGGCCCGGCTGCGCCAACGAATCGAGCAGGCGCGACAGGGTTTGCGCCTGCGGCATCAGCGGGCCCAGAAAGCGCATGCCGCCACCATCGGCGACCAGCAGCGTGGGAAAGGTTTCCACCTCGATGTCACCGACCAGTTCGGCTTCATCCTCAATGTCCAGCCAGGCAAAACGGCTGCCCGGATAACGCGCTGCCATCTGCGCAAAAACTTCGGCGTAGTCGCGGCACAGGCCGCACCAGTCGGCGCAAAGGCAAATGACCCAGTTGACCGAAGAATCCGGCGGGCTGGGGGATGCCGTTGCCGGCGTTGTAGTGAGGTGCATGCGGGGCTTGGGAGGCGGGTTGACTATTATGGCCAGCGCCGCAAAATGGCGAACGGCACGGGGATATCACGACACAGGAGACACACCACCATGAATGCCACGCCCAGCGACGCCGTGCAAGGCGGCCAGCCCACGACCCCCGTCAGTCCACCTGTCGACCCGCGCAGCTTCGACTCCTTCGCGAGCTTTTATCCGTTTTACCTGGGCGAGCACCGCAACCCCACCTGCCGCCGCCTGCATTTTGTGGGCTCCAGCCTGACTTTGCTGTGCCTGGCGGCGCTGGTTGTGACGCGCAACCCCTGGTGGCTGCTGGCCGGCCTTTTGTGCGGGTATGGCTTCGCCTGGATAGGCCACTTCGGGTTTGAGAAAAACAAACCCGCATCCTTCAAGCGGCCGCTTTACAGCTTTATGGGCGACTGGGTGATGTACCGCGACATGTGGGTGCAGGCTTTCAAGCGCCTCGGGGGCGCTTGAAAGCCTGAGCTTGCAGCCGCAAGTCGGTGCGGCAGTCCCCGCCGATAGGGCCTAGTGAGGGCCTTGAGGCTGGAATACGCTGGCCTTGAGCGCCTTCAGGCAGGCCGAGCCGGCGTGCAACGCGGCTTCATGCGTGGGATAGGGATGGTCGGACCCTTCGATGCGGATATCGGCGCTGCGCTCGTCGGCCGACAACTGGGTGACCACCCAGTAAAAGAGGCCCACCGAGGGTTCCTTGACACGGACCGCGAGCGGCCCGGGCGGGAGGGGAAGCGTGGGAGGCATGGCGCTCATAAAGTCCTCCCCAGCTCATTGCTCACGTCCTTTGCCGCGGGGCCGACCTCGGCCACCGCCACGCGCAACTCGAGTTCACTGCAGGCCAGTGTGGTGACCCAGTAGTTCAAAGAGGCTTCCTGGGTGATGTCGATGGGCTCGTTTTTCAGGGGCGCATCAGCGATCGAATAAGCAGGTGGTGTCACGGTTTTCTCCGGCTGGGGTTGAGGGATGCGGAGAATCTTGCCTCGAGCCGCGTCCGCGCCTTGTAAGAATCCGACCCGCCGTTTTGAAGTCACGGCCGAACAAAAGCAACAAAACGTGGCCCAGGTGACGCAGGCTTAACAACCTTGACAAAAGGTTGACGCTTTTAAAACCTGAGCTTATGAGCTTCTGCCTGGACCAGGGGACACAGGCCCAAGCCTGTTTTGCACCACGTTACGCGTCGCCGCCGGGCTCGCCTTCCACGCGGATGCCGAGCTGCTTGATCTTCACGCGCTGCTCTACGGCATAGCTCCACTGCTCGAAGTCTTCGTTGGTGGGTGCGGGGCCGTTGCCGGTCTGGTAGGCCCACATCTTGGCGGTCAGCTCGTCATAAATCTGCTTGGCATCGCGCTGCGCCTGCCGCTCCTGGGCGATGGCGCCGTCAAGCTTTTCCCGGGCGTTGGTTTTTTCTGGCATCTTCTTGTGCATTGAAAAACAGGGGCTTGATTTTGTTACGGCGCCTTGTCGCGCACAAGAATTCCCATGGCGGTTTATCGGTTTTTTTCGGGGCGAACCGGCGCTTTACAGCGCGTCACGCAGCCGCAGCTCGGGCCAGCGGGCTTTTCCCCACAGGCCCTGCACCGCTTCGGCCTTGTCGAGCAGCAGCCCTTGCATCAGCGGCTCCAGGGGCGTGGCGTCGGGGTCGGCCAGCAACAGGAAGCGGGCCTTGTCCTCGCTTTCCGGCTCGCTCAGCTGGCCCACCCAGTCGAGTGCCACCAGGGTTTCCAGCACCGGCTCCAGCTGCAGGCCGTCGACCTGGAGCAACTCGGCGAGTTGCGAAGCGCTCAAGCCTCGGCGCGGTGTGGAAAGCGCCTTGTGCAACTGCTGCAGCACTTCGATGGCCAGCTGGAAGTACCAGCCGTGCGCGCTGCCGCGGCGCGCCACGCCGGCCAGCAGGCTGGGCAGGTAGGCCGCAATCACCGCGCCCATCAGCACGATGACCCAGGAGACGTAAATCCACACCAGCAGGATCGGCAGGGTTGCGAAGGCTCCGTAGACCAGCGAATAGGTGGGTACCGCGCCCAGGTACAGGCTCAGCGCGCGCTTGGCCACTTCGATGCCGGCGGCGACAAACAAGCCCCCGACCCAGGCGTGCGACCATTTCACAAACGTGTTGGGCACATAGCGGTACATCGCCGCCATGCCGCCGGCCACCAGGAAAAACTGCAGGACGCTGAGCAGGAAACGCAGGCTGACCGGCAAAGCGCCCACCAGGCCGCCCGAGGCCGACAGCACATAGGAGGTGACCGCCAGGCTGGCCGCCAGCAGGAGTGGGCCCAGCGTGATGGCTGCCCAGTAGATCAGCACGCGCTGGGCGAGCGAGCGCGCTTTCTTGACGCGCCAGATACCGTTCAAAGTGCGGTCTATGGTGAGGATCAGCGCGATGGCCGTGACCAGCAGCACGGCCAGGCCGGCAATGCCCAGCTTGTTGGCCTGGCGGCTGAACTGGGTGAGGTAGCCCAGCACCTGCCGGGCGATGTTGTCGGGGATCAAGCTCTGGATAAGCCAGGCCTGCAGCGCGCCCTGCAGCTTCGAAAACATCGGGAAGGCCGTGAAAATCGCCAGCGCCACAGTGAAAAAAGGTACGAGCGCGATCGAGGTGGTGAAGGTCAGGCTGCTGGCCGTCAGGCCCATGTGGTCTTCGCGGAAACGGTCGCGCAGGGTCAGGGCCGTGCCGCGCCACGGGAAGCGCGACAGGTTGGCCAGGAGCTCCTGCAAGTGTTGCTGAAATTTCATCCCCGGTATCATGCCACTGCCGCCCTTACAAATATGAACAAGACAACACAAATCGACCTCACTCGCCGCCTGGCGCTGGCCAGCCTGCTGGGCCTTATCGTGCTGGGCCTGGCCTGGGAAATGTGGCTGGCGCCCATACGGCCGGGCGGCTCGCTGCTGGCGCTCAAAGTGCTGCCGCTGTGCATTCCCCTGGCCGGCGTGCTGAAAAACCGCATGTACACCTACCGCTGGCTCAGCCTGCTGGTATGGCTGTATTTCACCGAAGGCGTGGTGCGCGCCTGGAGCGACCGCGCGCCCGGCAACTACCTGGCCCTCATCGAAGTGCTGTTGTGCCTCACGCTGTTCGCGGCCTGCGCGCTGCACGTGCGCGTGCGTTTGAAGACCACCCCAACCCCATCAACCCCTTAACCTGAGCCGAACATCGTGAGCACGCACCCGCAACTGATTGAATCCCTGCGCCAGATCGTCGGCGCCACCAACGTCCTGACCGACGGCGACCTGACGCCCTGGGTGCAGGACTGGCGCAAGCGCGAAACCGGCAAAGCCCTGGCCGTGGTTCGCCCAGGCTCCACGCCCGAAGTCGCGGCCGTGGTGAAGGCCTGCGCCGCAGCACGCGTGAGCATCGTGCCGCAAGGCGGCAACACCGGCATGGTGGTGGGGTCCACACCGGACGCCAGCGGCACACAGGTCGTGCTGAGCCTCACGCGCATGAACAAGGTGCGCACGCTGGACGCCGGCAACCTGACCATTACCGTTGACGCCGGCTGCGTGCTGCAGAACCTGCAGGAAGCCTGCGAAAAAGCCGGTTTCCTGTTTCCCCTGAGCCTGGCCTCGGAGGGCAGTTGCACCATAGGCGGCAACCTCGGAACCAACGCCGGCGGCACCCAGGTCGTGCGCTACGGCAACACCCGCGACCTCTGCCTGGGGCTGGAAGTCGTGAACGCGCAGGGTGAAATCTGGGATGGCCTCACGGGCCTGCGCAAGGACAACACCGGCTACGACCTGCGCCACCTGTTCATAGGCAGCGAAGGCACGCTGGGCGTGATCACCGGCGCGACCATGAAGCTGTACCCCATGCCTAAATCCCAGCTCACCGCCTTTGCCGCCGTGCCTTCGCTGGAGGCCGCCGTGCAGTTGCTGGGCCTGGCGCATGAACACCTGGGCTCGGGCCTGACCGGTTTCGAGGTCATGGGCCAGTTCGCGCTGGGCCTGGTGGCCAAGCATTTCCCGCAGCAGCGAGTGCCGTTCTGGCAGGAGCACGCCTGGTGCGTGGTGCTGGAGAACTCGGACAACGAATCGGAAGCCCATGCGCGGGAATGTTTTGAACGCCTGCTCGAGGCCGCCATGGAGGCCGGCTGCGTGGCCGATGCCGTGGTCGCCGAGAGCATGGCGCAGGCCCACGCGCTGTGGCACATCCGTGAAAGCATCCCGATGGCGCAGGCCGAAGAGGGCCTGAACATCAAGCACGACATCTCCATCAATGTGTCGCGCATCCCGGAATTCGTGGCTGAAACCAATGCACTGCTGCTCGAGCGCTTCCCCGGTGCGCGCATGGTCGTCTACGGCCACCTGGGCGACGGCAACCTGCACTACAACGTACAGGCGCCCGAGAACGAAGACCAGGCGCGTTTCCTCAACGAGAAAGAGGTTCCCATGAATGCCCTGGTCTACGAAGCGGTGGACCGCTACAGGGGGTCGATCTCGGCCGAACACGGCGTCGGCAGCCTCAAGGTCGACACCCTGCCCAAGCACAAATCGCCCGTGGCGCTGGACATGATGCGCGCCATCAAACAGGGCCTGGACCCGCTGAACCTGATGAACCCGGGCCGGGTGCTGAAGGCATAATTAAAGGCCTTGCCCGGCGGCCTTCCCGCCGGCCGCGGCATATCCCTCGACTCAAGCCCACTGGTTTCCAATGACCCGCCCTATCCGCTCCCAATATGAAGATTTCATGCGCCATGTGGACACGCACGGCGTCTTCAAGGCCGACCGCACCGGCACCGGCACCAAAAGCGTGTTCGGCCACCAGATGCGCTTTGACCTGAACGAGGGCTTTCCGCTGGTGACCACCAAGAAGGTGCACCTGAAATCCATCGTCCATGAGCTGCTGTGGTTTTTGCAGGGCTCCAGCGACAACAACTGGCTCAAGGAACGCGGCGTCACCATCTGGGACGAATGGGCCCGGCCCGACGGCGACCTCGGCCCGGTCTACGGCGTGCAGTGGCGCAGCTGGCCCACGCCCGACGGCGGCCACATCGACCAGATCAGCGACGTCATCAAGACGCTCAAAACCAACCCCGATTCGCGCCGCATCATCGTGAGCGCCTGGAACGTGGCCGACCTCTCGAAGATGGCGCTCATGCCCTGCCATGCGTTCTTCCAGTTCTACGTGGCACCATCGGAAGTGCAGGGCCAACCCGGCAAGCTCAGCTGCCAGCTCTACCAGCGCAGCGCCGACATCTTTCTGGGCGTGCCTTTCAACATCGCGAGCTACGCCCTGCTGACCCACATGGTGGCGCAGCAGTGCGACCTGGGCGTGGGCGACTTCATCTGGACCGGCGGCGACTGCCACATCTACAGCAACCACCACGAGCAGGTCGCGCTGCAACTGAGCCGCCAGCCCTTCCCCTACCCCACGCTGCAGATCAAGCGCAAGCCCGAATCGATCTTTGACTACCAGTTTGAGGATTTTGAGTTCCTGGATTACCAGCACCACGAGGCGATCAAAGCTCCCGTGGCTGTTTAATCCGGGATGCAAACATGACACGCATTCACATGATCTTTGCCCGCGCCGCCAACGGCGTGATAGGCCGCGACAACACCATCCCCTGGCGCCTGCCGGAAGACATGGCGCGCCTCAAGCGCCTGACCACCGGCTGGCCGGTCATCATGGGCCGCAAGACCTGGGATTCGCTGCCGCCCAAGTTCCGCCCCCTGCCGGGCCGCGCCAACATCGTCATCACACGCCAGGCCGGCTGGAAGGAGGCCGGCGCCGAAACCGCGGCAAGCCTGCCCGACGCGCTGGCGCTGTGCGCGGCATCCGAAGAGGTATGGATCCTGGGTGGCGCGCAAATTTACGCACAGGCGATGCCGCTGGCGGACCGCATCGAAGTCACAGAGATTGCGGAAAATATCGAGGGCGACGCCTTCGCGCCTACGCTGGGCCCCGAATGGCGGCAGACGGCGCGCGAAAACCATGTGTCGGCCACGGGGATGAAGTTCAGCTTCATCACCTACGAAAAATAGACCATCCACAACCCACAACAACACACGAGAGGGAATTGATATGTCAGGAGGCGGATTTCACGTACACGGGCCCCACGACCATGAGCTCGAGCATGCGGCCCAGGGCGGCCACGGCGGCCATGAAAGCGGTGGCGGCATGATCGCGCAAATCGCGGTGATCACGGCCATCATCGCGACCATAGGCGCCATCTTTGCCTATATGGGTGGCGCCACGCAGGCCAATGCCGGCCTGTACAAGAACAACGCGGCCATCAAGAAGACGGAAGCCTCCAACCAGTGGAATTACTTCCAGGCTAAAAGCACCAAGCAGTCGCTGGCCGAGCTGGCCCGCGACCTGGCACCCGAAGACAAAAAAGCCGGCTACCAGGGCAAGGTGGATCGCTATGAAAAAGAAAAAAACGAGATCAAGGTCATCGCCGAGAAGCTCGAAGCAGAGTCCGTGGTCTGGGACCAATCCTCGGACGCACAGATCCACCAGCACCACCGCTGGGCCCAGGCCACCACCGTGCTGCAAGTGGCGATTGCCCTGGCGGCCATCGCGCTGCTGACGCGCAAGAAGTGGCTGGAATACGGCATGTTCGCCGTGGCAGGCGTGGGCCTGGTGATTGGCGCGCTGGCCGTGCTGCACATCTGAGCCTTGATCCTCCCTTCCGGTCCTGGAGCATGACCCCATGAAAATTGCCACCTGGAACGTCAATTCCCTGACCGCTCGCCTGCAGCACGTGCTGGACTGGCTGGCCGCCAACCCTGTGGACGTGCTGTGCCTGCAGGAACTCAAGATGACGGACGACAAGTTCCCGCTGGAGGCACTCAAGGCTGCGGGCTATGAAGCCGCCGCATTTGGCCAGAAAACCTATAACGGCGTGGCCATCCTGTCGCGCACGCCGCTGCGCGAGGTGGTGAAGAACATCGTCGGTTTTGAAGACGAGCACTCGCGCGTCATCGCCGCCACGGTGGATGGCCCCACGGGGCCGGTGCGTGTGATGAACGGTTACTTCGTCAACGGCCAGGAGCCCGGCAGCGAAAAGTTCGCCTACAAGATGCGCTGGCTGGATGGCCTGCAGGCCTATGTGCGCGCCGAGATGGCGGCCCATCCGCAACTGATGCTGCTGGGCGACTTCAACATCGCACCGGAAGACCAGGATTCCTTCGACCCGGAAGGACTCAGGGACACCATCCACCACACCAAGGAAGAGCGCGAGCACTTCCGCCAGCTGCTGGCGCTGGGCCTGACCGACAGCTTCCGCATGTTCGAGCAGGCGCCCAAAAGCTATTCATGGTGGGACTACCGCATGCTGGGCTACCAGAAGAACCGGGGCCTGCGCATAGACCACATCCTGGTCAGCGAAGCGCTGAAACCTCAAGTCAAAGGCTGCACCATAGACCGCGTGCCGCGCAAATGGGAAAAGCCCAGCGACCATGCGCCGGTGACGGTAGAAATCGGCTGACCCCCGTCCGGGCTCACTGCGTGTAGCCCGTTCCCCAAAAATTGGCACACCCCTGTCCAGCTCACTGCGTGTAGCTTGTTCCCCCCTCAAGGGGGCGGCGCCTGGGGCCGGCGAAGCCGGACCCTCGGCCCCCGCTGGTGAAATGCCTCCGTCACTAGACACACCCACAGAACTCTTCAACCAAGCAGGGGCCGCGGAACCGGCTTTGCCGGGCCGCAGGCGCAGCGGCCCCCTCGGGGGGCAGCGACCCACACGCAGTGGGGGAGCGTGGGGGCTCTTATTCCAGGTGGAGTTCCTGAATCTTCCGCGTGATGGTGTTGCGGCCAATGCCCAGCTTCTGGGCGGCCTCGATGCGGCGGCCGCGCGTGTTAGCCAAAGCGGTCTGGATCAGCTTGGATTCAAAGCGGCGCGTGAGTACGTCCCACACATCGCTGCGTCCCGTAGCCAACAAGGCCAGTGCCTCGGCTTCAAGGCCGCTTTCCCAGTCCTGCCCCAGACCGGCCATGGCAGGCAAGGCCGTTTCGAGTGACTGTGCCGGCGGGGCCTTGTCGGCGCTGCCCGGCCACTCGGTGCGGACGGTGTCTGTCCTTTCAGTCGTGGCCAGGGACTTTCCCGGCTCGGGGATCATGCCCAGCACTTCCGGGGGAAGGTCTTTGGGCTCTATCACCTGGGCCGGCGCCATGACGGTCAGCCAGTGGCAGATATTCTCGAGCTGGCGCACGTTGCCCGGAAAGCTGAAGTTGCTCAGCTGCTGCAAGGCGGTGTCGGATATCCGCTTGGGTTCAACACCGAGTTGCTTGGCGCTTTGCTGCAGGAAGTGGCGGGTCAGCATGAACACGTCTTCGCGCCGCTCGCGCAACGCGGGCAGGCGCAAGCGGATCACGTTGAGGCGGTGGAACAAGTCCTCTCGAAAACCACCTTCCTTGACGCGCTGCTCCAGGTCCTGGTGGGTGGCGGCGATGACGCGCACATTGGCCTTGACGGCGTTGTGCCCGCCGACGCGGTAGAAATGGCCGTCGCTGAGCACGCGCAGCAGGCGCGTCTGCAGGTCAAAGGGCATGTCGCCGATTTCATCGAGGAAGAGTGTGCCGCCCTCCGCTTGCTCGAAGCGGCCGCGCCGCATGGTCTGCGCGCCGGTGAAGGCGCCGCGCTCATGGCCGAAAAGCTCGCTCTCGAGCAAATCCTTGGGGATGGCCGCGGTGTTGATGGCGACGAAAGGCCCGCTGGCACGCGGCGAATGCTTGTGCAGCGCGCGCGCGACCAGTTCCTTGCCGGAGCCCGACTCGCCGGTGATCATCACCGTCACCATGCTCTGGCTCAAACGCCCGATGGCGCGGAACACGTCCTGCATGGCGGGCGCCTGGCCCAGCATTTCGGGCGCGGCGGCCATGCGCTCCTCGGCCACCTCCTCTCGCTGGCTTTCCTCCACCGCGCGGCGAATGAGCTCAACCGCCTTGGGCAGGTCAAAAGGTTTGGGAAGGTATTCGAAAGCCCCTCCCTGGAAGGCGGAGACCGCGCTGTCCAGGTCGGAAAACGCCGTCATGATGATGACCGGCAGGCCGGGCAGCTTCTCCTTGACCTTTTCCAGCAGGTCCAGGCCCGAACCGCCCGGCATGCGGATGTCGCTCACCAGGACTTGCGGACCGTCTTCTTCAGTCGCACTTTCCAGCGCGGCAAGCACTTCGCGTGGGTTGGTGAAACTGCGCGTGGGAAGGTCCTCGCGAAGCAGGGCCTTTTCCAGAACAAACCGGATGGACTGGTCATCATCAACGATCCAGATCGGTTTCATGTATGCAGTCCCTTTTTTCATGCTTTCAGCGCGTGGCCCTTGTTGGGAACCTCCGCGCCGATCGCGTTATGTATCAATCATGCGGCAGACACATTTCAAGGAAGCGGTATGAGCAGCTTGAAATCTGTACGGCCCGGCACACTGTCGCACTCGATCAAACCGTGGTGTTGCTGCACAAAGGTTTGCGCCAATGTCAGCCCCAGCCCCGAACCACCCTCGCGCCCCGAAACCAGGGGATAGAAGATGCGGTCTTTGATGGAGTCCGGCACGCCCGGTCCATTGTCGATAACATGCAATTCCAGTGCCAAGCGATAGCGCTGCTTGCCAAAAGTTACCTGCCTGGCAATTCTGGTCTTGAAAGTGATCCGCGCATTGCCCGCCGCGATGAGCTCAGCCAGCGCCTGTGCGGCGTTGTGCGCGATGTTCAGCACCGCCTGGATCAGCTGCTCGCGGTCGCCGCGAAAATCGGGAATCGAGATGTCGTAATCCCGCGTGACCTTCAGGCCCCTGGGAAACTCCGCCAGGATCAGCGAGCGAACGCGCTCACAAACCTCGTGGATGTTCACGTCGCCCACCAGGTGCGGCCGGCGGTGCGGCGCGAGCAGTCGGTCGACCAGGGTCTGCAACCGGTCCGCCTCGTGGATGATGACCTGGGTGTATTCGGTCAGGTCCTTGCCGATTTCCATCTGCAGCAGCTGGGCCGCGCCGCGGATGCCGCCCAGCGGGTTCTTGATCTCATGGGCCAGGTTGCGGATCAGCTCCTTGTTGGCCTGCGCCTGGTCTATCAGGCGCTCTTCCCGCTCCTGCTTGGCCTGCTGCTCCAGCGGCAGCAGTTCCACGATGGCCTCGCCCGGCGTGTCGGTTTGCGCCACCACCACGTGGACCGGTAACGGTTCATGGTTCAGGCGCCTGAGCCAGGCGTCATAACGCAGGGCGGCGAATTCGTTGCTGCCCGCCCCTTCGAGCGCGTTTTGCAGAATCAGCGGTTCGGTAAAACACTCGGGGAGCTGGGAGCCTTCGATGGTCCGCCGGGAAGTGCCAAGCGCGTCTTCGAGCGCGGCATTGGCGAACACCACGGTGCCGTCGGTGCGGACGACGGCCACCAGCGTGGCCAGCAGGTCGAAGGCCTGGAAACGAGGGGGCCCCGAAACCGGAGCCGAGGAAGATGGGGGGCGAATGGATGACTTGTTCAAGCCGTCCATTTTCACCCAGAAGCCGGCTTAATTAAGGGTCGGAGCGCCCGAAGGGAGCCGGGATATTTCGCGCTTGATGCCGGCGATGTCGCTCTGGTTGCGGGCAATGCTTTCCTTGAGTTCGGCCACGCGATCCAGGTAGCGCTGGTAATTACGGCCTTCGATGCCCTGCTTCTCGGGCTCGCCGTTGTTGTACTCTTTTTGCTGCTCGGCCAGTTTGGCCTCGGCTTTTTTCAGCTCCGCTTCCAGGATGGCGCGCGAATCGCTGTCGCGGGCACGCTGTTCGGGGCCACCGTCGGCACGCGGGCCGCTCGCGGTTGCCACGCGCACGCCCGGCTTGGATGACGTGGCGGGCATCGGCGTGCTCGCCACAACCGTGACATTGCCGCCCGAGACCAGCTTGCAACTGCGAGTCTGCGCCTCTTTCGGATTGTTGATGTATTCGGGCGTAGAGCCCCCAACGCCGACACAGCGGAAAACCTGCTGCGCCCATGCGGCATTCCCCGCGCCGGCAAGCAGCAGGGATATGGCAGAAAGCAAAAAGGTATTTTTCATAGCAAACTCCTGAAGCCAGCTAAGGCAAGGACGGTCTATCAGTATGGGGCAAAGGGGCAAAAATACAAAGCCAGCAGACCCACAAGCGCCGGGGGCAATAAAAAAGGACGGCAAATGCCGTCCTTTTTTGGCCACAAACTGTAGATAAAAACAGTGGGTGGCTGCCCCTCTTCCTGCTTTACAGGGAGTAGTACATATCGTATTCGACCGGGTGCGGCGCCATGCGGAAACGCGTGACTTCGCCCATCTTGAGCTCGATGTAGGCGTCGAGCATGGAGTCGGTGAACACGCCGCCCTTGGTCAGGAAGCCGCGGTCCTTGTCCAGGTAGTCCAGCGCCTGGTCCAGGCTGTGGCAGACGGTTGGGACCTTTGCGTCCTCTTCCGGCGGCAGGTGGTACAGGTCCTTGGTGGCGGCTTCGCCCGGATGGATCTTGTTTTCCACGCCGTCCAGGCCGGCCATCATCAGGGCCGAGAAGGCCAGGTAGGGGTTGGCCGATGGATCGGGGAAACGCGCCTCGATGCGGCGGCCCTTGGGGTTCGCCACGAACGGGATGCGGATCGAGGCCGAGCGGTTACGCGAGCTGTAAGCCAGCTTCACCGGGGCTTCGAAGCCGGGCACCAGGCGCTTGTAGCTGTTGGTGCCGGGGTTGGTGATGGCGTTCAGGGCACGAGCGTGCTTGATGATGCCGCCGATGTAGTGCAGCGCGAAGTCGGACAGGCCCGCATAGCCGTCGCCGGCGAACAGGTTCTTGCCGTCTTTCCAGATCGACTGGTGCACGTGCATGCCGGAGCCGTTGTCGCCGGCGTAGGGCTTGGGCATGAAGGTAGCGGTCTTGCCGTAGGCGTTGGCCACGTTCCAGACCACGTACTTCAGGACCTGCGTCCAGTCGGCGCGCTGGACCAGCGTGCTGAACTTGGTGCCGATTTCGTTCTGGCCTGCGCCAGCCACTTCGTGGTGGAACACTTCAACGGGGATGCCCAGCGATTCGAGGATCAGGGCCATTTCGGCGCGCATGTCCTGCGTGCTGTCGACCGGGGGCACGGGGAAGTAGCCGCCCTTGACGGTGGGACGGTGGCCGCGGTTGCCGCCTTCGAGCTGCTTGCCGCTGTTCCAGGGAGCTTCGTACTCGTCGATGGCGAACATGACGTTGCCGGGCTCGTTGCTCCAGCGCACGCCGTCGAAGATGAAGAATTCGGGTTCGGGGCCGAAGTAGGCGGTGTCGCCCAGGCCGGAAGCCTTCAGGTAAGCCTCAGCGCGCTGCGCGATGGAGCGCGGGTCGCGGTCATAGGCCTTGCCGTCGCTGGGCTCGACCACGACGCACTGCAGGAACAGCGTGGTTTCTTCGAAGAAGGGGTCGATGTTGGCGGTGTTCGGGTCAGGCATGAGCTGCATGTCCGAAGCCTCGATGCCCTTCCAGCCGGCGATGGACGATCCGTCGAAGGCGTGGCCCGACGTGAATTTGTCTTCGTCAAAGTGGGACACGGGCACGGTCACGTGCTGCTCTTTGCCCCGGGTGTCGGTGAAACGGAAGTCAACGAACTTGACTTCGTTTTCCTTGACCATTTTCATGACGTCTGCGACGGTCTTTGCCATCAAAATCTCCTGTGTGCTGGATGGGTGGTTGAAAAATTGTCTTCAGGCCTGTTGAATGCACTTTTTGTGCCAAAGCCACCGGCTGTGCGCTTTCCTGCCAAGCCTCGGATTGTGCCGTTATCTGGCCTCGGTTCTGGCGCTATAGACACTGAAAAGCGAAAAAACCTCGGCAACAGCGATCGCACTATTTTGGTGCCACCTCTATATTGCACTGATTTAGTGCGAAAAATCAACGCACCAATTCGGGGCCAAACTTCAGGTCGAATTTGTGCAAGCCGGCGAGCATGGCCGGGTAGGCCAGATTGACCGCTTCAGGTGCGCCTTTGACGCCCAGCTCAATGTGGCGGCCGTATTCCGGGTGGTCCACGCTCGGCAGGCTGAAAACCTTGACGCCTGCATGTTCCGCCTCAATGGCGAGCATCAGCGGCGTGAGCATGGCCTCCATGGACCCAAAAATGATCACCGACTTCTCGGTGTAAGGCGACTTTTGGTGCAGGTGGGCGTAAAGCGTGTCAAGCACCCATTCGATCATGGGCCAGGCCATCACTGGGAAGCCCGGAACGAAATGAACCGCGCCCTGTCCCGCCCGGCAGGTAAAGCCCGGAATCTTGTTGTACGGGTTCGGGATGATTTCCGCGCCCACTGGAAACACCCCCATGTTCAGGCGGTGGATGTTGTCGTCGCGATCAGGCTCATACGCGATGCCCTGCTCTTTGGCGACGTCGGCCATGCGTTCGAGGATCAAGGCTTTGGCCGTGGGATGCAGGGCCAGCTCCGCCCCGAGCGCCTTCGCGGCGCACTGCCGGGTGTGGTCGTCGGGCGTGGCGCCAATGCCACCGCAGGAGAACACCACGTCACCATTCTCGCGGGCCGCCGCAAAGGCGCGCGCCAGCGTGGCCGTGATGCGCGCCGGATCGTCGCCCACATAGTCGGCATAGGCCAGTTGCAGGCCGCGCGCGCCCAGCAGTTCTATGGTTTTGGGCAGGTGTTTGTCGGCGCGTTTTCCGGAGAGGATTTCATCGCCAACGATGATGAGGCCGAAGTGAGGGGTCATGTTTTTGAGGGTTCAAGGCAGGTGTAAATCGGGCTTGCCGCCCAGCGTGCCGAAGCTCGGTGCCGGCCCGGGCAGGGCCTCGGGCGCAAGCTCGGCCGCCGTTGTCGTGACCTCGGCCTGGATCAGCGGGTCAGGGGCCAGTGCATTGTTTCTTTTGCGAAGCTGCTCCAGCGCAGCCAGGGTGTAGTGGGCAAACCAGAGCGAGGAAAAAGCGAACACCAACGTATAGATCCAGATGGCCACCGGCACCAGGAGCGGCGCCATGGCCACGAACATCGCGCCCGAAGCCCAGATCAGGCTGGGCGCGGCACCGAGGTAACCGCTGAGCACACCTATGGCCAGCAGCGGCATACGGTGCTCCTTGAAAATCTGCCGCCGCTCTTCGCTGCTCGCGTGGTCGACCATCGCGTCGTAAGACATCACACGGTAGGTCAGCCAACCCCAGATCAGCGGCGGCAGCACCAGGATCAGGGGCGGAATCAGCCACAGGGGAATCGACACAATCAGCGCGACGACCGCGAGCAGGGTTGAGCCCAGCGACCAGAACAGGCTGGCCAGCATGGAGCCGCCCTGTTTGCGCTCCAGCTGCGGAAACCGCCGCTCAGCCACCAGCGCCACCATGGCCGGCGTCATGAGCATGGCCACAAACAGCAGCGAGACAATCACGATCACGGGAATGGCAAGGCACAGCAGCAGCGCGGGCGCCAACACCATGCGCAGGCCGCCCAGGCCCAGCGCTTCGAGCCATCGCACCATGCTGTTGACGAGTTCATAGTTGCTGATCTGGGAGCGGATGGCTTCGACCGCATCGCTCCAGAAAAAATACCCCAGCCCGAGCGCGATCGCCACCATGATGACCAGGGGCATCACCGACAGGGCAATGACCCGCGGATGGAGGCAGTACATCGCAGCGCGCCAAAAGGCGTCAAGAAGTTTGCTCATAACTTAGTGTAGCCCCCACGCTTTTCACTTCGTGTAATGCGCTGCCCCCCGAGGGGGCGCTGCGCCTGCGGCCCGGCAAAGCCGGTTCCGCGGCCCCTGCTGGGTTGAAAAACTCAGTCTCAGGCGCGGCCAAATAAGCGCTTGAGGCCCACCCACTGCTGCGACCAGAAACCTTTGCCGTAATCGCGGTTGGCCTCGACCTGGTCGCGAACGCCCGTGGGGTCATAGCGCTGCTCAAAATTGGCGGTGCCGAACAACACGTCCCACCAAGGCAGCAGCACGCCGAAGTTATGCCCGCCGAGGACGGTGCGCTGCGCCTTCACGGTCTCATGCCCAATCCCGATGCTGTGGTGCAGCCGGTGAAAGCGCGGGCTCACCCACAGGCGCTCGCCGATACGGCCGAACCAGATGCGCACATTGGCATGCTGGAAGCTTTCGCTGAGCTGCGTGAAGGCCACCACGGCGATGAACTGGCCGGGAGGCACGCCGATGAGCTGGGCCACGATCACCACGATGGAGTCAACCAGGATGTCGTCGAGCAGGTGGTTGCGGTTGTCGCTCCACATGGTCATCTGCCGCTGCGCATGATGCAGCGAGTGAAGCCGCCACCACCACTCGATCTGGTGCTGGCCGCGATGCGTCCAGTAAGCCACGAAATCGAACACCACCAGGTAAATCAGGAAGCTGACCGCAGCGTGGTCGGTCACGCCCGGCCAAAGCTGGTCGAGGTGGAAGGTGCCGTAGCCGGCGGTGCGCAGCGCGCCGAAGGCCTCGTCGAACCATGGGTCCAACGTGAAGAACAGCGCGATGCGGAACAAGCCCAGCCGATGGATCAAGGTGTACAGCACGTCGGTGCGTATGGTGGCTCGGTCGGTCACCGGCTCCACCGGCCGCCAGCGCTGCAGCGGGCCGACGAGCGCCAGCAGGATCAGCACCTGGATCACGCCCACCATGAACCAGGCGGTGGCGTCGTAGCCGTCTTCCAGCAGGTTGCCCATGCCCAGTGCGAACATGGCCGGCTGAACGGCGGCCTCGAACAGCCATTGCTGCGCCGCTGAAAAAAGATCACTGAACCAGTCCATGCCGCTTATTTTGCAGGCTTGGCCGGGGCCGGGCCGGACTGCGCCTCAATCCAGTCCTTGTACTGGGGATGCTCGCGCAGGGTCTTGAAGCAAAAGCCGCGCGACTGCAGGCCGGTAATCAAGGGCTCCAGCACCTTGGGCGCCCATGGGTCCTTGCGCGACCAGATGCCCAGGTGCGCAAGCAGGATGTCGCCGGAGCGCACGTCGCGCAGCGCTTTCTTGAGCAGAAAGTCGTTGGGGTATTTCTCGCTGGCCAGTTCATCACCCAGAAAGCCCGCCGGCGACCAGCCCACATGTTCATACCCGCAAGACTTGGCGGCAGCCAGCAGCGCGGGCGAAGTCTTGCCGCCCGGCGCCCTGAAAAGCGGCAGTGTTTTTTTGCCGGTGATGGCTTCCAGGCGCCTGGCTGATTTGCTGATTTCTTCGCAGTACTGCGCGGCTGTCCAGTTCAGGTCCTTGCCTTCCGACGGGCCCGCGGAGGGCCGCATTTTGAAGCTGGGCGCTTCGCCGTTGGCCACGGGAAGGTCGCCACGCCAGTACACATGGTCCCAGGTGTGGGACGCAAACTCATGACCCTCGGCGGCCCGCGCCTTCCACCAACCGGCCCACTGCGTGCCCAGGCTGCCGTCGCCGGTTTCCGTGCGCTCGTTGGCGGCAAAAAATGTGACCTTGACCTGGTGTTTATTGAGCACCTCGGCCATCAGCGGCGCGACGGCCATGTGGCCGGTGTCCAGGGTCAGGTAGACCGGTTTGCAGGGGGCTGCTGCCTGGGCAGGGTGYATGCCAACCGCCGCCAGGACAGCGGCAAGCAGCGCAGCCGCCAGGGCCGGCCTACCTTGGCGAATGGTCGAGCGTCCAAACACCGTGAGGGCTCTTTCCAACATTGACCTGGCGCACCACCTTGCGAGTCGCCACATCGATCACGGTGAGCTTGCGCGCCCAGCGCGAGCTCACCAGGATCTGCTTGCCGTCGCGGCTCACCTCGATGCAGTCGGGACCGCCCGGCGCGGGGTAGTTGTCGACCACTTCCAGGGTTTGCAGGTCTATACGGCTGATGGTGTTGGCAACGCGGTTGCTGACCAGGATATGGCGCTTGTCACCGAAGGCGCGAAAGGCATGGGCACCGGCGCCGGTCTTGATGACCTTGGTGCGCTGGGGCTGGGCGCCGCTCACGTCATAGACCTCGACGGCGTCGCTGCCCGTCAGTCCCACCAGCATGAACTTGTCGTCCGCCGTGCCATAAACGTCTGCCGGGATGGAGCCGGTCTTGGTTCGCCATTTGATGACCTGCGTCGCCAGATCGACGGCAATCAGTTCGTCGCTGTCCTGCATCGTCGAGTAGATCGTCGTGCTTTTGCTGTCTATCCACAAATGGCTGGGTGTCTTGCCTGTGGCCACACGCTTGGCCAGCGTGATGTCCTTGCCGTCCCATTTGTAGATGTCGATGTGGTTCAGGCGATTGGCCGCTGTGACGAACCATTTCATGTCGGGCGAAAAGCGCAGCTGGTACGGATCCAGGATGCCGCGTACTGTGCGCTGCACTTCGGCGGTTTTCGGATCGATGAAGGTGAGCGAGTCCGACAGGGCATTCGCCACGATCACCGATTTTTCATCCGGCGTGAGGTAAAGGTGGTGCGGCTGCTTGCCGGTGGCGATGCGCCGGGTCTCCGTCCAGGTGGCCGGGTTGATCACGCTGACCGTGTCGTCCAGCGAATTGAGCACAAAGACGGGCGTGGTGATACCGGTGGCTGCCGGCGACGCCGTGGCGGTCTGGGCAGCGGACGGGAAACTCGTCAGGGCGGCAAGGGCGCACAGCCAGGCGGCTGCAAAACGGGCGGAAACATTCACAAAAACGGTCTTTCTAGGTGCAACCGGTTAGTGTACCGGGCGCAGGCGGGGTTCCCACCTTAAAGGCCCGCCCCGGCGGGGCCAATTACCCGGAATCCCTGAATCGTCGGCATCCCTTACGATGCAGCGATGAATGTGACCGAGATGATGGAGATCAACGGTGTGCGCCTGGAAACCAAGCGCATCGCCGGGCAGCCCGAGCTGGCCCCGATTGTTTTCCTGCACGAAGGCCTGGGTTCGGTCGCCTTGTGGGCGCAGCGCGGGCTTGACTGGCCCCAAGCCGTGTGCGCCGCCACGGGCCGGGCCGGCATCGTGTTTTCGCGGCGCGGCTACGGCCAGTCCGAGCCGGTGCCCGACGTGCGCGGCAGTGGCCGTTTGCAGCCCGACTACATGCACCGCGAAGCCTGGGAGGTGCTGCCCGCGCTGCTACAAGCTTTGGACATCAACCGGCCTGTGCTGCTGGGCCATTCCGACGGCGCCACCATCGCCCTGCTCCATGCCAGCCGCCACCCGGTGTCGGCAAGCATCGCCATGGCGCCGCATGTGCTGGTGGAAGACATTGCCGTGCAGGCCATCACGCAGGCCCGCACGGCTTTTGAATCAGGGGGCTTGCGCGAGCGGCTGGCGCGCTACCACGCCGATGTCGACGTGGCCTTCTGGCAATGGAACGACATCTGGCTGTCCGAAGCATTTCGCCGCTTCGACATCCGCGAGGAATGTGGTTGCATCACAGCGCCGCTGCTGCTCATCCAGGGCCTGGGCGACGAGTACGGCACGATGCGGCAACTCGACGAAATCGCACACGCGGCGCCCCATGCCCGGCAGCTGCGGCTGGCCGCGTGCGGGCACTCACCCCAGCGCGACCAGGCCGGCCAGACCGTGGAGGCAATCGCTGACTTCCTGAAGGCGTAGGCCTGAACGTCAGGCTTCCTTGACCTCGACGTGGTAGGTCGCCCAGGGGCACCAGGCAAAGCGCGCGGCCACCGGTTTGGCCGCCATGTCAGGGAAGCGGTCCGCGTCATAAACCACCCACAGCGGCCCCAGCCCGCCCAATGACAAGGGCTGGCCGTCCATATGGGTGGCGACGATAAAGCGGTATTTGCTGAGCTCGGCCGCCGTGATCTGGGCTGCGTAGCCGTCCACCGCGCGTGCGAATACCGTGGTCTTGTCGTTCAGCTTCACGCCGCTGGCCTTGAGCACGTCGGCCAGCAGCGGGCCTTTGAGGGTGTGCGGCTTGTTGTCGTACTCAAGCGTCGGCTTGATGGTGACTGCCGGCAACGCGGCCAGGGCGGCGAAGTCAAAGGCCTGCGCCTTGTCGAATTTGATCTTCTGCTTGGCCATCATCTGGTCCAGCGCCGGGTCGAGCGCACCGCGGTTGCCCGCGCCTATCAGCCCGCTGACGGTCAGCACCGTCGGGCCTTTTTGCGCCTTGGGCGCCAGCTGGGCCTGCGCCAGTTGAGGCAGGGCGGCGGCACCCAAGGCCGCAACACCCATAAATCTGCGTTTGTCCATGGATTTCTCTCCCCCTTTTTTGCAAGTTCTACGCACCACCGGCGACGGAGTTTCCGTCTAAAAAGTCACACTTAGTCACTAATCAAGCAAATCACCGTGATAAACCTCAAGACAAAGTAGTCAAATAGTCGCATATTGTAAGTACCCGTAACAAACCAGGAGTTCGTCATGTACAGAAACTCGGAATGGTCGCCGGCGGAGCAGCCCCACATGGAGCACATCGCCGAATGGTACAGCTTGTGGTCACGATGGGTAAACCGGGGGAAACGGCGCATTCCAAAACATTGGCCCCTGCATGCGCGGGTTCTGATGAACAGCGCAGAACTGCGGGTCTGGCACTGGATGATGAGCGCCTTTGACGACCACCATGTGCTCGTCAAGATGCCGGTGACCCGCTTTACCCGCCCTAACGCCAACGAGAACAGTCTCTACTGGTACGAGATGCTGCAGAACACCATCTGCACCTTTTCGGTCTGCGCCAACGACGGCCACGTGATCGGCTGCGTGGACGTTCCCAAGTCCTTCGGCCTTTCGCACAAAGCCAGAAACCTCAAAAGCCATTTGCTGGCCGAGTGCGGCATCTGCTACGTGGTGCTCAACCCCTCCATGCTGCCGGACCCGGATGCGCTCCGCAATGAGTTCCTCGGCGAAGAGGCCACCAAAACCCGGCACCTCAAACGCGAGGAAGCGGTCCTCGAAACCGCTCGCATCAGCCTGAAAAACACCTTGGCGCAACAGCGCCAGATACGCACCCTCGTCGAGCAGGAACACACCAGCAGCATGCCCGACCACTGGCACGACTCGTTTCTCATCCAGTCCAACACCCGCCCGGCCGAACTGCGATAGGCACGGCTCAAGCGCCAGCCAGGGCTCAGGCCGAAATGCTGGCCAGGTCCTGCGGCGTCAGCCAGCGCCACTCGCCGGCCTTCAGGTCGACCGGCAGATCCAGCGAGCCTATGCGCGAGCGGTGCAGCCCGCCGACCTCTTCCACCCGGTTGCCCACGGCGGCGATCATGCGCTTGACCTGGTGGTACTTGCCTTCGGTCAGCGTCAGGCTCAGCTGGTTGTCGCCGGTTTTCTCGCAGGCCGCGGCCCGCACCGGCTTGGGATCGTCATCCAGCACCACGCCGGCCAGCAGCTTGGCAACCTGCTTCTCGTCCACCGCATGCTTGGCGCGCACCTCATACACCTTGGGCACATGGTGCTTGGGCGAACTCATGCGGTGGATGAACTTGCCGTCGTCAGACAGCAACAGCAAACCCGTCGTGTCCTGGTCCAGCCGGCCCACCGCCTGCACACCGGCCGCTGCGCCGCCGCCACGCTGGCGAATAGGCGCCGGCAGCAAGGTGTAGATGCTTGGGTAAGCGCTGGGCTTTTGCGAGCACTCGTAGCCCGCAGGCTTGTGCAGCATCAAATAAGCTTTTTCATGATATTCCCAGTCCGTGCCCTGCACTGTGAAGCGCAGGCCTTCGGTGGGCTCGAATTCAGCGGCCGGGTCGTCGCAAGGCGAGCCCGCGACCGCCACATAACCTTGTTGAACCAGCCCCGCGCACACGCGGCGCGTGCCAAAGCCTTGAGAGAAGAGGATTTCCTGGAGTTGCATGCTTGCCATGGGGATATTGTCGCCGCGAGCACAAGCCTCTGATCACGCAACCGGTTGCCCATGAAAAAAGCCCGACGGATAAAGGTCGGGCTTTCGTGATGGTGGTGGAGCTGGGGGGATTTGAACCCCCGTCCGCAAGCCTTGTTCGGGCAGATCTACATGTTTAGCGGTCTGATTTGAGTCTCGCCACCTGTGTCGCGCAGTCGCACGCTACACAGGACGCCAGCACCCTATTTTCTCGCCCCGGGTTAAGGTACCCAGCCCGGAGCCAGCCGATGAAATTATCTTTACAGCCGGGAGCGTTTAACTTGCGCTAAACACCCCTTGCCCAGCCCATCGGCCTGCTGTTGTAAAGCTCACTGGCAATTAAGCAGCGAGTGCGAAACGTTCGTCGTTTGCAGTTAGTTTGTTTGAATCTGTTTTACGAGCACACTCAGCTCGACATGCACCACACCGCGTCCGAACCCACGTCGAAACCAATGCAGCCCCAGGAGGCTTAGTTTACGCCATTCGCAGCAAATTCAAGAGCGCCCCTGGCGCAGCGATGGTCGCATCGGCCTTCCAGCCACCGGTATCCGCCGTTTTGCCGAGATAGCCGTAGGCGGCAGCGACCGTGGGCATGCCTGCAGCCCGCCCCGCAACAATGTCGCGCTCGTCGTCGCCCACATAAATGCAGCGGCCGGGCGCAATGTCGAGTTGGCGCGCCGCCTCGAGCAAGGGCGCCGGATGCGGCTTGGAATGCGGCGTGGTATCGCCGCTGACAATAGTCTGTGCGGTATTGAACAGAGGCATGGCCTTGGTCAGCGGGACAGTAAAGCGGGCGGATTTGTTGGTTACCACGCCCCACTTGAAGCCGGCCTGGCCGATCCGGGCGATCAACTCGGCCACACCCTCGAATATCGTGGTGTGCTCCGTCATGCGGGCCTCGTAGTTGCGAAAAAACTCTTCCCTGAGTTCGGCGAAGCGGGCGTCGTCCGGCGTCAGGCCGAAGGCCACGGAAATCATCCCGCGCGCGCCCGCACCTGCCATGGGGCGGTATAGCGCCAGCGGAAGCGATTCAAGCCCCCGGTCGGTACGCATTTTGTCGGCTGCGGCACCCAGGTCGGGGGCGCTATCTATCAAAGTGCCATCGAGGTCGAACAGCACGGCGGCAATGTCTTTGAACATGTGATCGGTTGAAACGGTGGATTTCAGCTCTTTTGGGTGGCCAGCAGGTAATTCACGCTGGTATCTGCGCTGAGCCAGTAGTGGCGCGTCAACGGGTTGTATTCCATGCCGCGGGTCTGTTGCAGCGAGAGTCCCGAGGCCCGGCAATAGCCGGCCAGTTCGCTGGGCTTGACCAGCTTGGCGTATTCGTGGGTGCCGCGAGGCAACATGTTCAGCACGTATTCCGCGCCCACAATGGCGAACATAAAAGCTTTGGCGTTGCGGTTGATGGTGGAGAAAAACACATGCCCGCCGGGTTTGACCAGCGCCGCGCAAGCCTTGACGATGGAAGAGGGATCGGGCACATGCTCCAGCATCTCCATGCAGGTGACGACATCGAAGCTGCCTGGCTGCTCGGCGGCCAGCGCTTCGGCGCTGATTTCGCGGTATTGCACCCCTTCAGTCTGGGCTTCCAGCGCGTGAAGCTGGGCGACTTTGAGCGCCTTCGTGGCCAGGTCTATGCCCAGTACCTCTGCGCCTTTGCGGGCCATGGAATCGGCCAGGATACCGCCGCCGCAACCCACGTCCAGGACACGCTTTCCTTTTAGTGGGGCTTGGCCCTCGATCCAGCCCAAGCGCAAGGGGTTGATTTGGTGCAGGGGGCGAAATTCGCTTTCGGTGTCCCACCAGCGGTGCGCCAGGTCGGAGAATTTAGCCAGTTCGGCGGGGTCAAAGTTATCGCTTGTAGACATGAGGCATTATCGTTGAGGCATAAAAAAACCGCGCCTGAGCGCGGTTTTTGAAGCGATCCGGGAGGATTACTTGTTGGCGCGGGTACCAACCACTTCGATTTCGACGCGGCGGTTCTTGGCGCGGCCTTCAGCGGTCTTGTTGTCAGCAACTGGCTGTTTCTCGCCCTTGCCTTCAGTGTAGACACGGTTTTTCTCGATGCCCTTGGACACGAGATATGCCTTGACGGCTTCCGAACGGCGAACCGACAGCTTCTGGTTGTAAGCATCGCTACCGACGGAGTCGGTGTGACCCACGGCGATGATGACTTCCAGGTTGATGTCCTTGATCTTGCCGACCAGATCGTCCAGCTTGGCTTTGCCTTCTGGCTTGATCACAGACTTGTTGAAGTCAAAGAATGCGTCAGCAGCGTAGGTAACTTTCGTTGCGGCAGGAGGAGCAGCCGGAGCGGCAGCAGCAGGAGCGGCAGCTGCAGGAGCAGCGGCGGCAGGGGCAGCAGGAGCCATCGCAGGGGCAATTGCGCCATCGCAACCAGGCGCTGCGGTAGCAGGCGTCCAGTTGGCATCGCGCCAGCACAGTTCATTGGTGCCGTTTTTCCAGACCAGTTCGTTGTTGCCGTTTTTCCAGTTGTCGATCGTTTGTGCACCAGCGGCGGTAACAAGCGCTGCGGAAGCAAACAACATTGCCACTTTGTTGAGTTTCTTCATGGTTCTCCTCTAGAGAAAAGCCGCAGACTTGCTGCGATTAGTAATTTACACGCCGTGAGTGACCATCACTCAAAGCGTTACATCGATTGTGCCACACCTGCCCCAACCTTCAAGCACGCTATCGGCTTCGTCTGACACAGACTTGAGATTCTTGAGCATTTGTTGCTGCCCCGCCACAAGTAGTCACTATAAACTCAAGCCTTAAAATTGCTGGTTTTCCTCAAGAATCCCGAAATCCCAACCAGGCCGCTCATGACCCAGTTCGCTAAAGAAACCCTGCCCATCAGTCTTGAAGAGGAAATGCGGCGCAGCTATCTCGATTACGCCATGAGCGTGATCGTGGGCCGGGCCCTCCCCGATGCCAGGGACGGCCTCAAGCCCGTGCACAGGCGCGTGTTGTACGCGATGCATGAGCTGAACAACGACTGGAACCGCCCCTACAAGAAGTCGGCCCGTATCGTCGGCGACGTGATCGGTAAGTACCACCCGCACGGCGACCAGTCTGTTTACGACACCATCGTGCGCATGGCCCAGGACTTCTCCCTGCGCCACCTGCTGGTCGACGGCCAGGGAAATTTCGGCTCCGTGGATGGTGACAACGCGGCCGCCATGCGGTATACGGAAATCCGCCTGTCGAAAATCGCCCACGAATTGCTGGCCGACCTGGACAAGGAGACTGTCGATTTCGGCCCCAACTACGACGGCAGCGAACAAGAGCCGCTGGTCGTGCCGACCCGCTTGCCCAACCTGCTGGTCAACGGCTCGGGCGGCATCGCGGTGGGCATGGCGACCAATATCCCGCCTCACAACCTCAACGAAGTGGTCGACGCCTGCCTGCATTTGCTGAAAAATCCGGAGGCCTCCATCGACGAGCTGATGGAAATCGTGCCGGCGCCGGACTTCCCCACGGGCGGCATTATTTACGGCATCAACGGCGTCAAGGACGGCTACCGCACCGGCCGCGGCAAGGTGGTGATGCGGGCCAAATGCCACTTCGAGGACATCGACAAGGGCCAGCGCCAGTCCATCATCGTCGACGAGCTGCCCTACCAGGTCAACAAGAAAACGCTTCAGGAGCGCATGGCCGAGCTGGTCCACGAGAAAAAAATCGAGGGCATCAGCCACATCCAGGACGAGAGCGACAAGTCCGGCATGCGCCTGGTCATCGAACTCAAGCGCGGCGAAGTGCCCGAAGTGGTGCTGAACAACCTGTACAAGCAGACCCAGCTGCAGGACACCTTCGGCATCAACATGGTGGCGCTGGTCAACGGCCAGCCCAAGCTGTGCAACCTGAAGGACCTGATCCAGGTATTCCTCTCGCACCGCCGCGAAGTGGTGACGCGCCGCACCGTGTTCACGCTGCGCAAGGCGCGCGAGCGCGGCCATGTGCTGGAGGGCCTTGCCGTCGCCCTGGCGAATATCGATGACTTCATCGCCATCATCCGCAACGCGCCCACGCCGCCGGTGGCCAAGGCCGAGCTGATGCTGCGCCCCTGGGACAGCAGCCTGGTGCGCGAAATGCTTACCCGCACGCGCGCCGATGGCGGCATCGTCAACGCCGACGACTACCGCCCCGACGGCCTCGAGAAAATGTTCGGCATGGGCAACGACGGCCTCTACCGCCTGTCGGAAACCCAGGCCCAGGAAATCCTGCAGATGCGCCTGCAACGCCTGACCGGCCTGGAGCAGGACAAGATCGTGGCCGAGTACAAGGAAGTCATGGCCGAGATCGACGACCTGCTCGACATCCTGGCCAAGCCCGAGCGCGTCTCCACCATCATCGGCGAGGAACTTTCCGCGATCAAGCTGGAGTTCGGCCAGACCAAGCTGGGCGCACGGCGCAGCCACATCGAGCACAGCTCTTTCGACCTCAGCACCGAAGACCTCATCACGCCGACCGACATGGTGGTGACGCTCTCGCATACCGGCTACATCAAGAGCCAGCCGCTGTCTGAATACCGGGCGCAAAAACGCGGCGGCCGCGGCAAGCAGGCCACCGCCACCAAGGACGACGACTGGGTCGACCAGCTCTTCATTGCCAACACGCACGACTACATCCTGTGCTTTTCCAACCGGGGCCGGCTCTACTGGCTCAAGGTCTGGGAAGTGCCTGCAGGTTCGCGCGGCTCGCGTGGGCGCCCCATCGTCAACATGTTCCCGCTGCAAGAAGGCGAGAAGATCACCGTTGTCCTGCCGCTGACGGGCGAAAAACGCAGCTTCCCTGCAGACCAGTACGTCTTCATGGCCACCTCCATGGGCACCGTGAAGAAGACGGCTCTTGACGAGTTCAGCAATCCTCGCAAGGCCGGCATCATCGCCGTGGACCTGGATCCGGGCGACTACCTGATAGGCGCATCCCTGACCGACGGCAAACACGACGTGATGCTGTTCAGCGACGGCGGCAAGGCCGTGCGCTTCGATGAAAACGACGTGCGCCCCATGGGCCGCAACGCGCGCGGCGTGCGCGGCATGACGCTCGAAGACGGCCAGGGCGTGATCGCCATGCTGGTGGCGGAAGACGAGCAGCAGAGCGTGCTGACGGCCACCCAACACGGTTTCGGCAAGCGCACATCCATCACCGAGTACACGCGCCACGGCCGCGGCACCAAGGGCATGATCGCCATCCAGCAGAGCGAGCGCAACGGCAAGGTCGTGGCGGCGACGCTGGTCCACGTCGACGACGAAATCATGCTCATCACCGACAAGGGCGTGCTGGTGCGCACGCGCGTCAGCGAAATCCGCGAGATGGGCAGGGCTACACAGGGTGTTACGCTGATCGGCCTGGACGAGGGCTCACAATTGAGCGGCCTGCAGCGCATCGTCGAAAACGATGCCACGCTGGACGACCTCGATACCGAAAACGACACCGGCACAGACGCCTCCAACACCGAAAGCAATTGATGAAAAAACTGATCACCGCCCTCGCGATCGCCGGCCTGGCCTGCAGCGCGGCTGTCCACGCCCAGACCGACCCCAAAATCGAACTGGCTAAAAAAGTGGTCGCCCTGCAGCAGGGTCCAGAGCTGGACCGCCTGGTGGGCCAGCTGGCCGGCAGCACGGCCCAGGACCTGATCGCCAAATGGGGGCCGCAACTCGAAGCCAAAGTACCCAAGGCCAAGCAGGCAAAGGCCTCCGAAGACCTCAACGCCGAACTCAAGAAATACGCCGATGACGCAAGCCAGTTGATCGGCAAGCAGGTGGCCAAAGTCAGCGCCGAATCGCTGGTGCCTGCCTATGCGGAACGCTTCACCCTGGAAGAACTGCAGCAGATCGCTGCCTTCTTTGAGTCCCCCGCCATCAAGAAATACCAGGCTACCGCACCCGAACTCGGTAACGTCTTCGTGCAAAAGCTGGTCGAGGCCTCGCGCACTGACGTGGTGGCGCGCATCAAGCAGTTCGACGACGCAGCGGTGAAAATCGTCGGCTCTGCCCCAGCAGCACCGGGAGCAGCCAAGCCGCCCGCGAAGAAATGACCCGTCCTTTCAATTTTTCCGCTGGACCCGCGAACCTCCCCGAGGAGGTTCTGCAGCAGGCGGCGGGCGAAATGCTGGACTGGCACGGCAGTGGCATGAGCGTGATGGAGATGAGCCATCGCGGCAAGGAGTTCATCTCCATCTACGAAGCCGCCGAGGCCGATTTCCGCGAGCTCATGGCCATCCCGGCCAATTTCAAGATCCTCTTTATGCAGGGCGGTGGGCTGGCTGAGAACGCCATCGTTCCGCTGAACCTGTCGCGCGGACGCTCCGCAGATTTTGTGGTGACCGGCAGCTGGAGCGACAAATCGCAAAAAGAGGCGCGCAAATATTGCGACGTGCAAATTGCCGCCAGCAATGCGGACAACGGCCATACCTTGTTGCCGTCGCCGTCGGCCTGGAAGCTCCGGTCCGATGCGGCCTATGTGCACCTGTGCACCAACGAAACCATCAACGGCGTGGAGTTCCAAAGCCTGCCCGACCTCAAGGCCCTGGGAAGCGACGCACCCCTGGTGATTGACTTCTCGTCCCACGTGGCCTCCCGGTCCGTCGACTGGACGCGCGTCGGCCTGGCGTTCGGCGGAGCGCAGAAAAATCTCGGCCCGGCGGGCGTGACACTGGTAGTCATCCGCGAAGATTTGCTCGGCCATGCCATGCCGGCCTGCCCCAGCGCCTTCGACTACAAGACGGTGGCGGACAACCAGTCGATGTACAACACACCGCCCACTTACGCCATCTACATCGCGGGCTTGACCTTCCAGTGGCTCAAGCGCCAGCAGGAAGGCGCGGCCGCCGGCGTCGCAGCCATGGAAAAGCGCAATCTGGCCAAGGCGCAACTGCTGTACGACGCGATCGACGGCTCCCAGTTCTACGTGAACAAAGTCGGCAAGGATTGCCGCTCGCGCATGAACGTGCCTTTTTTCCTGCGCGACGAATCTCGCAACGAGGCTTTCCTCGCGGGCGCCAAGGCGGCCGGCCTGTTGCAGCTCAAGGGCCACAAGTCAGTAGGCGGCATGCGCGCCAGCATTTACAACGCCATGCCGCTGGCCGGTGTGCAGGCGCTGGTGGCGTACATGCGAGAATTCGAACAAAAACACGCCTAGGACGAAATACCCCATGCCCGCCATATTCACTGTCCCCAAGGGGCATCCAGTGCAGATGGCGAGGGCGGACGGCCCCTGATATGACTGCCAACCTTGCTGATTTACGCGTCCAGATCGACGCCCTGGACAGGGAACTGCTTTCCCTGCTGAACCGTCGCGCCCAGGTTGCCGAGCAGGTTGGCGAGGTCAAAAAACGTGAAGGCACCCCCTTCTTCCGTCCCGACCGCGTGGCCCAGGTGATAGAGCAAATCCAGCAGGCCAACCAGGGACCGCTCAAGAACGAGCATGTCGCTGCGGTCTGGCGCGAAATCATGTCGGCCTGCCTGGCGCTGGAGTCCCCGGTGCGCGTCGCCTACCTGGGCCCCGCCGGCACCTTCAGCGAACAGGCGGCCTTGCAGTTTTTCGGCGCCAGCATCGAACACGTTCCCTGCGTCAGCATTGACGAGGTTTTCCGCGCGACGGCGGCCGGCAGCGCGAGCTACGGCGTCGTGCCGGTAGAGAACTCCACCGAAGGCGTGGTCTCGCGCTCGCTCGACCTGTTCCTCAACTCCCCCCTGCACATCGTCGGCGAGATCAGCCTGATGGTGCGCCACAACCTGCTGCGGCTCTCGGAGTCGCTCGAAGGCATAGAAGCGGTCTACGCCCACCCCCAGGCCCTGGCCCAGTGCCAGGGCTGGCTGACCACCCACCTGCCCCATGCGGACCGCCGCACCGCTTCCAGCAACGCCGAAGGTGCGCGCCTGGCCACCACCAACCCGGCCTGGGCCGGCATCGCCAGCGACCGGGCGGCCACCCAGTTCGGCCTTTATACGGCGGCCCACGCCATCCAGGACGATGCCTTCAACCGCACGCGTTTTGCCGTGGTCTGCCTGCCGCAGACACTGCCCTCCCCGCCCGCTTCCGGCAAGGACTGCGTCAGCCTGGTGGTGTCCGTGCCCAACCGCCCGGGCGCCGTCCACGACATCCTGATGCCGCTCAAAGCCCACGGCGTCTCCATGACCCGCTTCGAATCGCGCCCGGCACGCTCCGGCCAGTGGGAATACTATTTTTATATTGACCTGCAAGGTCACCCCTCCCAGGACCATGTCAAAGCCGCGCTGGCCGATTTACAGCAGCTGTGCGCCTTTTACAAGGTCCTCGGAACCTATCCCATCGGCGACTAATGCAACGACTCACAACCTCCCTGGTGCCACAACATGTTTGAACAATTAGGTCTCATTGGATGCGGCCTGATGGGTGGCTCATTCGCGCTGGCGCTCAAACGTGCCGGCCTGGTCAAGCGCGTCGTCGGCTACAGCAAATCCCCCTCCACCACGGAGCGGGCGCGCCAGATGGGCGTGATCGACGTGGAGGCGCCTTCGGCGCTGCTGGCGGTCTCGGGTGCCGACATCGTTTTGCTGGCCGTACCGGTTTCCGCGACGGAGGCCACCTTCAAAGCCATACGTCACCTGGTCGGCCCGAACACGCTGATCATGGACGTCGGCTCGACCAAACGCGACGTGGTGGACGCCGCCCGGCGCGTGCTGCGCGACAACGTCGGCTCCTTCGTCCCTTGCCACCCGATCACCGGCAAGGAAGTCTCGGGGGTCGAACATGCGGACGTGGACCTCTACGCCGGCAAGCAAGTCATCCTGACGCCCATAGAACGCACTTTCACGGTACAGCTGCAAAAAGCCAACGACGTCTGGACGGCCCTGGGCTGCCATGTTCTCAAGATGTCACCCCAGGCCCATGACGCCGCTTACGCCGCCGTCAGCCACCTGCCGCACCTGATCGCTTTTGCCCTGATCAACGGCATCACCGGGCAGGACCATGGCAAGGAATACATGTCGCTGGCCGGGCCGGGCTTTCGGGACTTCACGCGCATCGCCGCGAGCGATCCGAAGATGTGGCGCGACATCCTGATTGCGAATCGCGAAGAATTGCTGGCCCAGTCAAAAATTTTCCAGGAGACCCTGCAGTCGCTCGAGGAGCTCATTTCCAGCAGCAGCGGCGACGTCCTGGAAGTGCTGATCGAACGGGCCAGCGAGACCCGGGCCAACTGGCGCATTTCCTCACAAAAATCGCACAAATAGCCCGCGGTTCATGTTCGACATAGAGTTCCTGGATATTCCGCCCTTGCGCGGCGCGGGAGGCACCGTCCGCCTGCCCGGTTCCAAAAGCATTTCCAACCGCGTCCTGCTGCTGGCCGCATTGAGCCACGGCGAAACCACCGTCCACGACCTGCTCGCTTCCGACGACACCGCCGTCATGCTGGCCGCGCTCCGGCAACTCGGCTGCACCGTCACGCAAGATGGCACCACCGCCGTCATCAGCGGGCTGGGCGGCCGCCCCGTCCAGACTCCGGTCAAGCTTTTCATGGGCAATGCCGGCACGGCCATGCGGCCGCTTACGGCCGCGCTGGCCCTGATGGGCGGGGAGTTCGAACTCTCCGGCGTTCCGCGCATGCACGAAAGGCCCATAGGCGATCTGGTCGACGCGCTCAGGCAACTGGGCTGCGCCATCGACTACCTCGGCAACGAGGGCTATCCGCCGCTGCGCCTGCGCCCCGGCCAACTGAAGCTGCAAGACCCGATAAGAGTGCGCGGCGATGTCTCCAGCCAGTTCCTGACTGCCCTGCTGATGGCACTGCCGCTGGTGGCAAAACAGGATATTTGCATTGAAGTGGTCGGTGAACTGATCTCGCGGCCCTACATTGAAATCACGCTCAAGCTGCTCCAGCGCTTCGGCATAGACGTCAGGCGCGAGGGCTGGGAACGATTCACCATCCCGGCCGGCAGCCGCTATCAGTCGCCGGGTGCCATACACGTCGAGGGCGACGCCTCTTCGGCCAGTTATTTCATCGCGCTGGGCGCCATCGCGGCGCCGTCCCCGGGGCACTCCGGTATCGAAATCCAGGGTGTGGGCGCCGCCTCCATCCAGGGCGACATCCGCTTTGTCGAGGCCGCCGAAATGATGGGTGCGCGGGTTGAGAGTACGCCGAACTCGCTGCGCATCTCGCGCGGCGCCTGGCCGCTCAAGGCCATAGACCTGGACTGCAACCACATTCCCGACGCCGCCATGACGCTGGCCGTGATGGCCCTCTACGCTGACGGCACCACCACCTTGCGCAATATCGCGAGCTGGCGCGTCAAGGAAACCGACCGCATTGCCGCCATGGCCTGCGAACTGCAAAAACTGGGCGCTGTGGTCGAAGAAGGCACGGACTACCTCAAGATCACCCCGCCCGCCCAATGGACGACGGGCGCGATTCATACCTACGACGACCACCGCGTGGCCATGTGCTTTTCGCTGGCGGCCTTCAATCCGGCGCAGTTGCCGGTGCGCATCCTCGATCCCAAATGCGTGGCCAAGACCTTTCCCGACTACTTCGAAGCCCTGTTTGAAGTGGCCCAGGCCGACACCGCGCGCGTCCCCGTCATCTGCATTGACGGCCCGACGGCTTCCGGCAAGGGCACGCTGGCGGCCCTCACAGCCCACCGGCTCGGCTACCACTACCTGGATTCCGGCGCGCTTTACCGCCTGAGCGCCCATGCCGCGACGCTGGCCGGCGTTTCGCTGGACGACGGTCCCGCCGTGGCCCGCGTGGCACGCACCATGCCGGTGCGTTTCCAGGGTAACCACATCTTCCTCGGCCCCCAGGATGTCTCCGAGGCGATTCGGACCGAAGCCGCCGGCATGGCCGCCTCCCGGGTATCGGCTCACCCCGAGGTACGCGCCGCCCTGCTGGAGCTCCAGCACAGCTTTCGCAAGCTGCCCGGCCTGGTCGCCGACGGCCGGGACATGGGGACCGTCATCTTCCCGGGCGCCCCGCTCAAGGTTTTCCTCACGGCCAGCGCCGAGCACCGCGCTGAACGCAGGCATAAGCAGTTGATTTCAAAGGGAAATTCGGCTACAATCGCCGAGATTCAGCAAGATTTAGAGGCACGTGATGCGCGCGATTCGTCGCGAAAAGCAGCCCCTTTAAAGCCTGCTGATGACGCCCGGCCGCTGGACAACTCCTACCTGTCGATTGAAAAATCGGTGGAGCAGGTGCTTCAATGGTGGCAAGGCACCCGGCCCTTCTGACCCCCGACGCGCAACCTGCGCTTGGGTCAGCAGGTTCATCAACGTAACCCGCGGCCTCACCCGACGTCTGGCCGCACAAAACCGCCGCAAGCAGCTATAAAAACAATAGCAATTCCGCTATTGGAACCCTGTTGTGTGGACTAGGAAAATCATGTCTGAATCTTTTGCCGACCTATTTAACGAATCGCTGCAACGCTCTGAAATGCGTACCGGTGAAGTCATCACCGCTGAAGTCGTTCGTATCGACCACAACCACGTCGTTGTAAACGCCGGACTCAAATCCGAGGCTTATGTCCCCCTCGAAGAATTCAAGAACGACCAGGGCGAGCTCGAAGTCCAGGTCGGCGATTTCGTTTCCGTGGCCATCGACTCCGTCGAAAACGGCTATGGCGACACCCTGCTGTCCCGCGACAAGGCCAAGCGCCTGGCTTCGTGGATGAGCCTGGAAAAAGCCCTGGAATCCGGCGAATTCGTCACCGGCCAGACCAGCGGCAAAGTCAAGGGCGGCCTCACCGTCCTCGTCAACGGCATCCGCGCCTTCCTGCCCGGTTCGCTCATCGACACCCGCCCCATCAAGGACTTGTCTCCGTACGAGAACAAGACCATGGAATTCAAGGTCATCAAGCTGGACCGCAAGCGCAACAACGTGGTGCTGAGCCGCCGCGCCGTGGTCGAAGCCAGCATGGGCGAAGAACGCGCCAAGCTGATGGAAACCCTCAAGGAAGGCACTGCCGTCAAGGGCGTCGTCAAGAACATCACCGAATACGGTGCCTTCGTTGACCTCGGCGGCATCGACGGCCTGCTGCACATCACCGACATGGCATGGCGCCGCGTGCGTCACCCAAGCGAAGTGGTGACGGCTGGTCAAGAGATCGTTGCCAAGATCCTGAAGTTCGACACCGAAAAGAACCGTGTCTCGCTGGGTCTGAAGCAGATGGGCGACGACCCATGGATGGGCGTGAACCGCCGCTACCCGCAAGGCACGCGCCTGTTCGGCAAGATCACCAACATCGCCGACTACGGCGCGTTTGTGGAACTCGAACCCGGCATCGAAGGCCTGGTCCACGTGTCCGAAATGGACTGGACCAACAAGAACGTGGCCCCGAGCAAGCTCGTGGCCCTGGGCGACGAAGTCGAAGTCATGGTCCTCGAGATCGACGAAGACAAGCGCCGCATCAGCCTGGGCATGAAGCAGTGCAAGGCCAACCCATGGCAAGAGTTCGCGCAGGAAACCAAGCGCGGCGACCGCGTCAAGGGCCCGATCAAGTCGATCACCGACTTCGGCGTCTTTGTGGGCCTGGCTGCCGGCATCGACGGCCTGGTGCACCTGTCCGACCTCTCGTGGAACGAACCCGGCGAAGCCGCCGTTCGCAACTACAAGAAGGGCCAGGAAGTGGAAGCCATCGTGCTGGCCGTCGACGTCGACCGCGAGCGCATCTCCCTGGGCATCAAGCAGCTGGACTCCGATCCGTTCACCACGTTCGTGTCGATCAACGACAAGGGCGCGATCGTGACCGGCAAGGTCAAGACGGTTGACGCCAAGGGCGCTGAAATCGACCTGGGCGAAGACATCATCGGCTACCTGCGCGCCAGCGAAATCAGCCGCGACCGCGTTGAAGACGCTCGTAACGTGCTGAAGGAAGGCGACGAAGTCTCCGCAGTCGTGGTGAACGTGGATCGCAAGACCCGCAACATCCAGCTGTCGGTCAAGGCCAAGGACAACGCTGACCAGCAGGAAGCCATGGCTAACCTGAGCCAGCAGTCCTCGCGTGAAAACGCCGGCACGACCAGCCTGGGCGCCCTGCTGCGCGCCAAGCTGGACAACAACGAAAAGTAAGGCAAGCACGCAGCGGTACGATGCGCCCTTGGGCGGGTCGCATCGCTGCGCAACCACTTGATCCATGACCCGAAGCGACCTTGTTGAAGAACTGGCGGCCCGATTCAGCCAGCTGACGCACCGCGATGCCGAATATGCCGTCAAGACGATTCTTGACGCCATGAGCGACGCGCTGGTGCGCGGCCACCGCATTGAAATCCGGGGTTTCGGCAGTTTCTCCATCAACCGGCGGCCACCCCGCATGGGGCGCAACCCGCGTTCCGGCGAAAGCGTGGCCATCCCTGAAAAACGGGTGCCGCATTTCAAACCGGGGAAGGCATTGCGCGAAGCCGTTGATGCCCGCACCCAGGAGTTGCTGGCGGTCACGGAACCCAAGTAAGGACCTGTTCACGGTCTTTTCGGTTTCCCCCGGTGGGCTGGCTACAATCGCCAGACCACCCTGAGGGATCACCCAATGAAATACCTCATGTGGCTGCTTAAAGCAGCCCTTTTTTTTACGCTCTTCGCTTTCGCACTGAATAACCAGCAAACGGTTGCGGTGTATTTCTTTTTCGGCACCATGTGGCAAGCGCCTCTCGTGCTGGTCGTGCTGGCGACTTTCGCCTGCGGCCTGGCGCTCGGCATTTTTGTCATGATGCCGCGCTGGTGGAAAAAGCGCAGATCGCCCAAATACGCCTACACGACCGTCGGCCCCCACACCGTAAGCGAAGACCCGTCCACGCTGCACCATGGAATTTGACTTCACCTGGGTCCTGCTTGGGTTTCCGATCGCTTTCACTTTAGGCTGGCTGGCCTCCCGGCTGGACTTGCGGCAACTCCGCATCGAAAACCGCCAGGCGCCCAAGGCCTATTTCAAGGGCCTGAACTTCCTGCTCAACGAGCAGCAGGACCAGGCGATCGACGCCTTCATCGAGGCGGTGCAGAACGACCCCGACACCTCCGAACTTCACTTCGCCCTGGGCAACCTGTTTCGCCGCCGTGGCGAATACGAGCGTGCCGTGCGTGTGCACGAACACCTGATGTCGCGCGGCGATCTCACGCAGCCCGAGCGCGACCGCGCCCAGCACGCGCTGGCACTCGACTTCCTCAAGGCCGGCCTGCTGGACCGCGCCGAAGCTGCGCTGCGCAAGCTCGAAGGCACGCCTTTTGAGGAAGAGGCGCGGCTGGCGCTGCTCTCGATTTACGAGCGCTCACGCGACTGGACCAATGCCACCGAAATCGCGGCCCGGCTGGGCAGTTCCAGCCACGGCAGCTTCAGCGCCCGCCAGGCGCACTACCTGTGCGAGCAGGCCGGCGCCTCCGTGGCCGCCGGCGACACCACCCGAGCCTTGGGCGCCTTGCAGGAGGCCATCGCCATGGCCCCGGCCCTGGCCCGCCCGCTGATCGACCTCGCAAAGCTGCAGAACCAGCTCGGCCGACACCAGGACGCACTGCAAACCCTGCTCAAGCTCGAAAAAACCGCGCCGCAAGGCCTGCCGCTGGCCGCCGGCTTGCTGGCCAACATCGCCCAGGCCAGCGGCCAGGAGGCCATGGCGCTGGAACTGCTCAAGGCCAGCTACGACAACATGCCATCGATTGACGTGATCGAAGCCATCGTCAAGCTCGAGAAAGACCCGGCCTCGGCGCGGCAGTGGTATGTGAAACACCTGGAGCGCCAGGCTTCGCTGGTCGCGGCCGGCAAGTGGATTGCCGGTGAGAAGCTGCAGGACGAACAGCACCACACGCTGGTCCAGCGCGCGCTCGACCAGGCCACCAAACCCCTGATGCGCTACCGTTGCGCGGCCTGCGGCTTTGAGGCCACCCAGCACTTCTGGCACTGCCCGGGCTGCCAGGCCTGGGACAGCTACCCCACACGCCGAATAGAAGAGCTGTAAAAAAAGACAAGACGAATGAGCATGCAATTGACGCCTGAAAAGATTTCCAAAGCCCGCGTCCTCGTGGTCGGCGATGCCATGCTGGACCGCTACTGGTATGGCGCGGTGGACCGCATCTCGCCCGAGGCGCCCGTGCCCGTGGTGCGGGTCACGCGCACCGAAGAGCGCATAGGCGCCGCGGCCAACGTGGCCTACAACATCGTCACGCTGGGCGCGCAGGCTTCGCTGCTGAGCGTGGTGGGCGACGACGAGGCCAGCCACCAGCTTGAGGCGCTGGTCGCCAAGACCGGCATCACGCCCTACTTCGGCCGCGACGCCCAGCTCAAGACCACCGTCAAGCTGCGCGTCATCGGCCGCCAGCAGCAGCTCATACGCCTGGACTTCGAGAACACGCCCGAAAACGAGGTGCTGGCCTCGCAGTCCGCCACCTTTGAAAAGCTGCACACCGAGCACGACGCCGTGCTGTTCTCCGACTACGGCAAGGGCGGCCTCGCGCACATCGTGCTGATGATCGCCCAGGCCCGCGCCGCCGGCAAGGTGGTGCTGGTCGATCCCAAGGGCTCGGACTACGCGCGCTACAAAAACGCCAGCGTCATCACGCCCAACCGTGCCGAGCTTGAGCACGTCATAGGCGCCTGGAGCAGCGAAGCCGACCTGCGGGCCAAAGCCCACAACCTGCGGACGGCGCTCAACCTGGAAGCCCTGCTGCTCACGCGCAGCGAAGAAGGCATGACCCTGTTCGATGCCGAGGGCGAGCTCAACGTCCCGGCCGTGGCGCGCGAGGTGTTCGACGTCACCGGCGCAGGCGACACCGTGATCGCCACGCTGGCCGCCATGTGCGCCACCGGCATGCGTTTGCGCGACGCCGTACCGATCGCCAACCGCGCGGGCGGCATCGTGGTCGGCAAGTTCGGCACCGCCACCGTCAACTACGGCGAGCTGTTCGCCGCGCAGTGAGCTTGCGCTCACCTCAAGGATCCATCATGAAAATCGTAGTCACAGGCGCCGCCGGCTTCATTGGCAGCAACATCATCAAAGGCCTCAATGCCCGCGGCATTGACGACATCATCGCCGTCGACGACCTGACCCATGGCGACAAGTTCCGCAACCTGGCCGACCTGAAGATCGCCGACTATGTCGACGCCGACGACTTCTACGACCTGTTCGCCGAAGGTGCCTACGGCCAGGTCGAGGCCGTGTTCCACGAAGGCGCCTGCAGCGACACCATGGAAGCCGACGGCAAGTACATGATGGACAACAATTACACGCTGTCCTGCGAGTTGTTCCATGCCTGCCAGGACCAGGGCACACGCCTGCTTTACGCTTCCTCGGCCGCCACCTACGGCGGCTCGGACACCTTTACCGAATCACCCGAATTCGAGCGCCCGCTCAACGTCTACGGCTACTCCAAGCTGCTGTTCGACCAGCGCATGCGGCGCGAACTCGGCGCCCGCTTTGAAAACGCCGCCACCCAGGTCGCGGGCTTTCGCTACTTCAACGTCTACGGCCCGCGCGAGCAGCACAAGGGCCGCATGGCCAGCGTCGCCTTTCACCAGTTCAACCAGTTCCGGGCCGAGGGCAAGGTCAAGCTCTTCGGCGAATACGGCGGCTACGGCGCCGGCGGCCAGATGCGCGACTTCATCTTCATCGACGACGTGGTGGCCGTGAACCTCTGGTTCTTCGACAACCCCGGCAAGTCCGGCATCTTCAACCTCGGCACCGGCCGGGCACAGCCCTTCAACGACGTGGCCCTGGCCGTCGTCAACACCCTGCGCAAAGGGCAGGACGCTGCGGCCATGAGCCTGGAGGAAGCCGTGCGCGGCGGGCTGATCGAGTACATCGCCTTCCCACCCGCACTGGTCGGAAAATACCAGAGCTACACCCAGGCCGACCCGCGCGCGTTGCGTGCGGCCGGCTGCAGCCACGTCTTCGCAGATGTGCAGACAGGTGTGGCCGCTTACATGCAGGCCTTGAGCGCCAGCGCGGGCTGAATTCGCGCCTAGGGTTTTCCTGCGGCGCAAGACCGGCCAGAAGGTCAACGCGCCTCCCCAAGGGTCGTTATGAAGAGGACATCCTTCTTCGCAAGGATGGATTACGCGCTTCATACCCATCCAAAATCCTGAGGAGATCTCTCGTGTTCAAAAAAATTCTGGCTTTTGCCGCCGCCATGTACGTGGCAGTATCGTTCGCGGCTGTCGACGTCAACAAGGCCAGTGAAGCCGAACTTGACGGCATCAAACACATCGGCCCGGCGACTTCGAAGCAGATCATTGCCGAGCGCAAAAAGAGCGAGTTCAAAAGCTGGGAAGACTTCATGGCCCGCATCAAAGGCGTCAAGGAAAAGCGCGCGGCCGAATTTTCAGCTGCAGGCCTGACGGTCGGCGGCGCCGCCTACACGGGTGCCGCGCCTGCCGCCAAGAAGGACGCCAAGGCTGAGGCCAAAAAAGAAGCCGACAAGAAAACCAAGGCCGACGCTGACAACAAGGCGAAGGAAGACGCCAAGAAGGCCAAGGACGTCAAACCTGCTGCCAAGGATGAGAAGAAAGACGCCAAGGCAGAGGCAGCCAAGCCGGCCGCCAGCGCCGCCAGCGCCGCCAAGAAGTAAAGCCGTCCTCGCCAGCAAAAAGCCCGCCATTGGCGGGCTTTTTTTCATTGGAGACCAGGTCGCAACCGTCTCAAATGATGGCGATCAAGTCGGTGGTCCCCGGATCGATGCCGGCCTGCATGAGCAGCGCGGTCACCTGCCCCCGGTGGTGGGTCTGGTGGTTGAAGAAGTGCGTCAACGCCTGCCACACCGGATGCTCGCGCTGCACGCCCCGCGTGTTGGCATAGCGCATGGTGCGCAAGGGAAAGTCCGGCGGCATCCGGTTCGCGAAATCCTCGATGGCGGCATCCAGGCGCTCGCGTTGCGTGCGCAGAGCGGTCCAGTCCTCGTACAGCACGGTCCCGTGCAGCGCGCCGGCCGGAAGGGCCAGCAGCGAGTCGGGCAACGCCTCAAAAGCCACTCCTTGCGCAGCGAAGCGCTTCAGCCAGGCCTGGTCGCCCCAGATGAGATGGTTGAGCGTGTTGTGGATGGAGCCGAAGAAAGCGCCGCGATCACGTTTGCGTTCTTCGTCCGTCAGTTGCTCGCTGGCGTCATACAGGCGCTGGTTGAACCAGCGGTTGTAGCGGGCAAGCAGGCGGTAGTTGTCGGCGAAAGCAGAGGTGTCCATGGCGACGCATTATGGCGCGATCAGACCGTCCCCGCCGCTTTGGGGCGCTGCATGCGCCGGCGCAGGGCCTGCATCGCCGCCGCAGTGGCCAGCGCGGCGGCCAGGGCCGTCAGAAAGGCCACCAGCCGGCCGGTGGCGCCCAGAGTCCAGTACAGCGTCATGAAGAAGGCTGCGAAACCGTGCAGACCCTGCAGAAAGCCGGCCACCAGCGAGCGGGTTGCGGCGGCGCCGTAGCGCGGCAAGGTGAAGCAAGGCAATACCGTACCGGTGATAGGCACCGCCAGCAGCAAGCCGCTGATGGCGGGCGGCAGTACGTCGGCGCCCGCGATGATGACGGCAGCCATCGCCACCGCAACCGCGATGCGCAGCACCAGTTCCACTCTGGGCACTGTCACAGGCACGGCAGGTCCTGCATGATGCGCCGCGAACCACAGGCCGGCGGCCGGCGCCGCCAGCGCCAGCAGGCTGACCGGCACGGGCGCAAGCGGCAGATGCGTGAGCACCGCCGACGCACAGGCATAGGCCAGCAGCGCCAGCGACACACATACCGGCGCGCCCCAGCGCCYGGCGCCGGCCGCGAAGCTCACGATGTGCACGACCGCCGCCGGCAGGCACACCAGCGTGGCCAAGGCAACCGCCCTCACCTGCCCGGCGTCATGGTCCAGCAGAAGGATGGCGATCACAGGCGCGGCGATCATGGGCATGCCGGCCACCGCACCGCCCACGCGATGACCGAAACGCCGGGCGGCCAGCGTGGACAGCAGTACCGAGAACGCGACCAGCGTGAGTTTCAGCGCGAACATTCAAACCTTCGGAATCGCCGGCGGCACGAATCCTTCAAAGCTCCGGAAGCGCTGCAACCAGGACCGCACTGAAGGAAACTCCGCCGGATTGAACTCCACGCCCTCATTCAAGGCCACTTCCGGAAAGCAGGCGAGGTCGGCCAGCGTCGGCCTCTCCCCCACCAGCCATGGCCGGCCGCACAGGCGCTGCTCCAGCAGCCGCAACGCACCCTGCCCGGTGCTTCTGGCCTTATCCAGGTCCCCGGCGTAGCCAAAGCGCGAGATGGCGCGTGTGAGGAACAGGCCGGTACGCACTTCGTTCTGCGCCAGCTCCAGCCATTGCGCCACCTCGGCCGCGGCTGCGGCATCGCCCGGAAGCCAATGCCGCTGCGGGTCGTAACGCAGGGCGATGTAGGTCAATATCGCGGTACTTCCCCACAGCACGACGCCATCGTCTTCCAACGTGGGAATCTGGCCACGTGGATTCAGCCGCAGGTACTCCGGCCCCACGTCATTGCGGCCGTCAGGCAGCCGCTTCACCGCGACGGCCTCATACGGCACGCGCAGGAAGGCCAGCAGCAGCCGCACCTTATAGGAATAGACCGAGGTATCGCGCTGGTACAGCTTCATGCGCATCGCTTCGCCATCGGGCATGGGGGATTTCCATGCCGCGGGCGCGGGCAGATAGCGATGCGCCGACCGGCAAGGCTCACGTCAGCGATTCCTTGCCGTATCCCCCGCCGCCCGGCGTATGGATCTCAAACACATCCCCCGGCTGCATGTCGGCCTGGCCTATGTGGTCCAGCGCCTCGACCTGCCCCTGGGCGCGCACCACGAGGTTGCGTCCGACCTGCCCCGGCTCACCGCCTGCCATACCGAAAGCGCCGTGCTTGCGGCCGTTGGAGAGGATGCTGGCCGTCATGGCTTCGAGGAAGCGCACGCGGCGCACGCCGCCGTTGCCGCCGCGCCAGCGGCCCGCACCGCCCGAGCCCTCACGGATCTCATAACTCTCCAGCCGAACCGGGAAACGGAATTCCAGCACCTCGGGATCGGTCAAGCGCGAGTTGGTCATGTGGGTCTGGACCACGCTGGTGCCGTCAAAACCCGACACCAGCTTGCCCGTCTCATCGAGCTTGCCGCCCGCGCCCGAACCACCCGAAATGGTTTCGTAATACTGGTGGCGCGCATTGCCGAAGGTGAAGTTGTTCATGGTGCACTGGCCGGCCGCCATGACACCCAGCGCACCGTACAGCGCATTGGTGATGCAGGTGGAGGTTTCCACGTTGCCGGCCACCACCGAAGCCGGTGGATTCGGGTTCAGCATGGAGCCCGCCGGGATGATGACCTTGAGCGGTTTCAGGCAGCCCGCGTTCAGGGGAATGTCGTCATCCACCAGCGTGCGGAACACATACAGCACCGCCGCCATGCACACCGCCGTGGGTGCGTTGAAGTTGTTGGTTTGCTGCGGCGAGGTGCCGGTGAAATCAATCTCGGCGCTGCGGCCCTTGGCGTCGACGCGGATCGCCACCTTGATCTGCGCGCCGTTGTCCAGTGGCAGCGTGAACTCGCCGTCCTTCAGGCGCGTGATCACGCGGCGTACCGATTCTTCGGCGTTGTCCTGCACATGGCGCATATAGGCCAGCACGACCTCCAGGCTGAAGGTCTCGACCATCTTGCGCAGTTCCTGCACGCCTTTTTCATTGGCGGCAATCTGCGCCTTGAGGTCGGCCATGTTCTGCTGCGGGTTGCGGCTGGGGTACTTGCCGCTCTTGAGCAACGCGACCATCTCCGCCTCGCGCAGCACGCCGCGCTCCACCAGCTTGACGTTGTTGATCTGCACGCCCTCCTCCTCGATCAGCGTCGAAAAGGGCGGCATGGAACCCGGCGTGGTACCGCCTATGTCGGCATGGTGTCCGCGCGAACCCACGTAAAAAGTCGGTTGCGCAGCGGATCCCAGATACACCGGCGTGATGACCGTGATGTCGGGCAAATGCGTGCCGCCGTGATAGGGATCGTTCAGCACATAGACGTCGCCCGGCTGCATGCTGCCGGTGTTCTCGCGAATCACCGTCTTGATGCTTTCGCCCATGGAGCCAAGGTGCACCGGCATGTGCGGCGCGTTGGCGATGAGGTTGCCTTCGGTGTCGAACAACGCGCAGCTGAAGTCCAGGCGTTCCTTGATGTTGACCGAGTAGGCGGTGTTCTGCAGCTGCAGGCCCATCTGCTCGGCGATGTTCATGAAGAGGTTGTTGAAGACCTCCAGCAGCACCGGGTCCACCGTGGTGCCGGCCGCGAAGGTCACGGCACGCTCGGCGCGGCGGTCCAGCACCAGGTGGTCCAGCGCGGTGAGCGCCGCTTCCCAGCCGGGCTCGACCACCGTGGTCGCGTTTTTCTCGGCAATGATGGCCGGCCCCGAAATGATGTCACCGGGCCGAAGGTCTTCACGCACCACCAGCGCGGCGTCGTGCCACTGGCCACCCGAATACATGCGCACGGTTTCGCGGCGCGGCACTTCGCGCGGCTCATGCGTGGCATGGCGCGGCTCGGCCGGCGCGTCGCCGGCCACCACGGCCTCGACCGACACCGCCTCCACCACCAAGCCTTTGCCTTGCATCAGGAAGGCAAAGCGCTGACGGTAGGCAGCCTCAAAGCCGGCCTCGATCTGGTCCAGCGTGCCGAAAGGAACCACCAGCGCGGAGTCACTGCCCTCATAGCGCACATGCACACGCCTGTGGGTGGTAATGCCGCCTGTGCTGACCTGCTGGCGCTGCAGCTCGGCTTCGGCCTGAGTGGCGAGCTCTCCGAGCTTGCCGGCGATCTCGGGCAGCGCGGCCTCGGAAAGCTTGAGCTCCACCGCCTGCTCGCGGATCACGTTCTGGTCGGCCAGGCCCATGCCGTAGGCGCTCAGCACGCCGGCCAGCGGATGCACAAACACCTTGGTCATGCCCAGCGCATCAGCCACCAGGCAGGCATGCTGGCCGCCCGCACCGCCAAAGCATTGCAGGGTGTAGCGCGTCACGTCGTAGCCGCGCGCCACCGAGATTTTCTTGATGGCGTTGGCCATCTGCTGCACCGCGATGTTGATAAAGCCCTCGGCCACCACCTCGGCGCTGCGGCCGGTCTGGCCGGCCAGTTCGTTGAACTGGGCCTGGACGGCTTCGTAGCTCAGCGGCTCGTCGGCATTCGGGCCGAACACCTTGGGAAAGTAACGCGGCTGGACCTTGCCGACCATCACATTGGCATCCGTCACCGCCAGGCGCCCGCCGCGCCGGTAGCTGGCCGGTCCGGGGTTGGCGCCCGCGCTTTGCGGGCCCACACGAAAACGCTCACCGTCGAACTTGAGGATGGAGCCGCCACCCGCTGCCACCGTATGGATGCTCATCATGGGCGCCCGCATGCGCACGCCGGCCACCTGGGTTTCGAACTCACGCTCGAATTCGCCGGCATAGTGCGACACGTCGGTGGAGGTGCCGCCCATGTCGAAGCCGATAACCTTGGCATGGCCGGCAATCGCCGCCGTGCGGGCCATACCCACAATGCCGCCGGCCGGGCCGCTGAGGATGGCGTCCTTGCCCTGGAACACATGCGCATCGGTCAGGCCGCCCGAGGATTGCATGAAAAACAGCCGCACGCCAGGCATCTCGCTGGCGACCTGCTCCACATAGCGTCGCAGAATGGGCGAGAGGTAAGCATCGACCACGGTGGTGTCGCCGCGGCTCACGAACTTCATCATGGGGCTGGTTTCATGCGAGGTGCTGATCTGCGTGAACCCCACTTCGGCCGCGATGCGTTTGGCGGCCTTCTCGTGCTCGGTGAAGCGGTAGCCGTGCATGAACACGATGGCCAGGCTGCGCAGGCCCTTTTGATAATGGGCCAGCAGTTCTTTTTTCAGCAGGGCCTCGTCCAGCGCCTGCAGCACCTCGCCCTGCGCGCCCACGCGCTCCTGGGCCTCGACCACGGCGCTGTACAGCAGTTCGGGCAACACGATGTTGCGGTCGAACAGGCGCGGCCGGTTCTGGTAGGCGATGCGCAGCGCATCGCGAAAGCCGCGTGTGGTCACCAGCAGCGTGGGTTCGCCCTTGCGTTCAAGCAAGGCGTTGGTGGCCACGGTGGTGCCCATCTTCACGCAATCGACCACATCGGCGCGTATCGCCTCGCCGGGCTTGAGGCCCAGCAGGTGGCGTATGCCGGCCACGGCCGCATCGCGGTATTGCTCGGGGTTTTCAGACAGCAGCTTGTGCGTCACCAGCGAACCATCGGGCTTTTTGGCCACGATGTCGGTGAAAGTTCCGCCGCGGTCTATCCAGAATTGCCAACGGTCGCCGCCCGGTTTGGATGTGGTGTCTTGCATGATTTTTTGATTTCAGAGTTAACGTGTTTTTGGATGATCTTCAGGGTCTGTGTGCCGCCACGCCCGGCCTGGCACTGCGGGCCGGGGCCGCCCGGCCGGAACCGGCCATACGCTCCCTGCCAATGTACCCAAGTACCGGTGCCAGCTGCTGAATGTCCGGCGCACCTGGCAGGGCAACCGCCGCCGGGCACCAGGGATAGGGTAAGCCGGCCGCCCAATCCATGACCTTCTCCGCCTGCGAAGCCGGCAATGTCTGCATGGTCTCTATGGTGATCGAAAGGCTTTCCGCCAGGTATGAAGGCGGCGAAAAGCACCAATCGTAGCGGCCGCATCCGACACGCACGGCACGGCTGTCCTTTTCGGTCATGGCGACCAGCCAATCGCAGACAAACACCTCGGCATCGCCCTCAGGCGGCGAGGACAGGCAAAAAGTGTAGACATTTTCGTAAGACTGGCCGAACCGGCGCACCAGCACCTCGGCGATGGCATCTCGCCCCTGGCATACCGGCGGAAATGAAATCGCCGCGGTATGGACAACCATCTCCAGCAAGGCATCGCCCGTGAATGCCTGCGCCAACAGATGAGGGCGGTTGCCGTCCTTGGCGTGAAGGTAGGCTGTGACGGCTGCGGAAGGTGTTTTCATACGATGTGGCGTCCTGTTGCGCCCGTCTCATTGCGGCATGTAGTAAGGCACAAAAATGTCGTTCGCCTCATTGCCAACCGAGCGTATCCATTCGCGCGAGAATTTCTCGCCCATGCGCTTGATCTCCTGGTCCAGCTCGGGCGAAATGCGTTCTATCTTCACGCCGTTGGCGCGCAGCTCCTCGGTGGCGCTGGCGGCCAGTGCCTGGCTGGCCTGCCAGCCGCGCACTTCCGCGTCGGCCGCGGCCTTGAGCACGGCGGCGCGCGCCTCGGGCTTGAGTGCATCAAAGGCTCTGTTGCTCACGAATACCGCGTTTTTCGGGAACCAGGCATTGATCTCGTAGTAATACTTGATCGGGCCCCAGACCTTGTTCTCCACCCCGGTCAGCGCCGAGGTGATCATGTTGTCCATGCGGCCTTCGGCCAGCGCCTTGCCCACATCGACCATGGCCACATCCACCGGCTTGGCGCCCAGCATTTCGGCGATGCGCATGGTAGTCTGGTTGTAGGTGCGCATCTGGGTGCCGCGAAAGTCCGCCGGCCCCCGCACCGGCTTGTTCGAGTGCAGGCCCTGCGGCGGCCAGGGCACGGCGTAGAGAAGCTTCATGCCGCGCTCGGTGAAGTGTTTTTCAAGGCCGGGACGCTGCAGCTTCCACAGGCGTTGCGCGTCCTTGTACGAAGTGACCACAAAAGGAATCGAGTCCGCGCCCGCAAGCGGCATTTCCTTGACCATGCTGGTCATGATGGTCTCGCCGGCTTCGGCCTTGCCTTGCTGCACGGCCGCGCTGATGTCGGCCAATTTGGCCAGCGTGTTGTTGGGGTACACCTCTATCCGTAAATCGCCCCGCGTGGCCAGCTCCACATCGCGGCTGAACTGCTGGATGTTTTGCGTATGGAAGGACTCCGCCCGGTAGCCGGTGGCCAGCTTCCAGTTTGTCTGGGCGTGCGCTGCCCCCGCCGCGACCAGCGCGGCTATCAAAATTGCTTTCATGAGGAACTCCTTGGGAGTTGAGGGTTAGCCCGGCGCGGGGTGCATGGCGCTCACCCTTTCAGGTCGGTCACAAACATCTTGCCCGGCGCGTGGGTGATGCATATCGACAAACGGCTCTTCTGGGCAACCCACTGCGGCGTGACGCCGCAACCCCAGAACACCGGGACTTCATCGTCCTTGATGTCGACCGCATCGCCGTAGTCCGGGCGCGACAGGTCGGTAATGCCTATCGCCTCCGGATTGCCGATGTGAACGGGCGCACCGTGCGCAACGTCAAACCGGCCAGAAATCTCCACCACCTTCGCCACGTCGCGGCTTTTGATGGGCCGCATGGTGACCACCATCTCGCCGCTGAACACGCCGGCGGGCTGGCACTGGAGACTGGTACGGAACATCGAGACATTGCGGCCCTGCTCGACATGCCTGAGGGGAATGCCGGCCTGCATGACCGCGGCCTCGAAGGAAAAACTGCAACCGATCAGGAAGGCCACATGGTCGTCCTTCCAGAGTGAGCGGATTTCGCTGCGCTCCTCGACAAACTCGCCGTCGCGGTAAACCCGGTAGCCCGGGATGTCGGTCGTGATGTCGGCCCCGGGCGCGCACAAAGGCTCCGTGGCGCCGGGCTTGAGCACTTCCACCAGCGGGCAGGGCTTGGGGTTGCGCTGGCAAAACAGCAGGAAGTCAAAGGCCTGYGCCTGCGGCACGATCATGAGGTTGGCCTGGATATGGCCGTCGGCGTGTCCCGCCGTGGGCAGGGCAAACTCGCCGCGGCGGCTGGCCATGCGCAGGTCTGCGGGACGATCGAAAATCTTGTTCATGGTGTTGGGATAAAGCGTATTCAGCAAAAAACTGGATGGAGGTTTCGGTCAAAGCCCCAGGTAGGCCTTCTTGATCCGGTCGTCATTGAGCAGCTCATGGCCTTTGCCCTGCATGACGATGCGGCCGGTCTGGATGACATAACCGTAATGCGCGATGTTCAAGGCCTTTTGCAGGTTCTGCTCGACCAGCAATATCGACACACCCGTGGCGTTGACCTGCTGGATGACCTCCAGCACCTTGGTCACGAACTTGGGAGCGATCCCCCAGGAGGGCTCGTCCAGCATCAGCAGCTTGGGCCGGGCCATCAAGCCGCGGGCAATGGCCAGCATCTGCTGCTCGCCACCGCTCATGGTGCCGGCCAGCTGCGTGGCGCGTTCCTTGAGGATGGGAAACAGCTGCAGCATCTCTTCAATGCCGCTCGCCACCTCGTGCTTGTCCATACGCGTGAAGGCGCCGAGCTCCAGGTTTCGCAGCACCGTGAGCCGGGGAAACAGGCGCCGGCCTTCCGGCACCAGCGACAGGCCCAGCGGGACGCGCTTGTGCGCCGGCATGCGGTGAACCGGCTCGCCATTGAAGGTGATGCTGCCGGCCGCGGCGGCGTTGAGGCCCGCCACGGCGCGCAAAGTGGTGGACTTGCCGTTGCCGTTGCCGCCTACCAGCGCCACGATCTTTCCGGGCTCGACCTGCAGGCTGACGTCGGAAATGGCCAGTACATCGTCGTAGCAAACCTTGAGGTTCTTGATTTCGAGCATCTTCAGTCCCCCAGGTAGGCGGTGATCACGGCGGCGTCGCTGGACACCTGCTGCGGTGTGCCTTCTGCGATCTTCACGCCCCGGTCCAGTACAACGATTTTGTCGGCGATGGGCATGATGCCTTCGAGCACATGCTCGACGATCAGGCAGGCAATGCCTTTGTCCTTGATCTTCAGCACGACATCGACCGCTTCGCGGACTTCCGACGGGTTGAGCCCGGCCATGACTTCGTCCATCAGCAGGATGCGCGGCTGCGTGGCCAGTGCGCGTGCCACGGCCAGGCGCCGCTGCTCGCTGATGGTCATGCTGGCGGCGGGCCTGTCGGCGAAACGCTCCAGCCCCGCAAAAGCCAGCCAGCCCATGGCCGCCTTGCGCGCCTTCGCCACGTTGTGCTGCAGCAGCATGGCCGCCGTCATCACGTTCTCGCAGGCCGTCATGCTGGTGAAGGTGCGCGCGATCTGGAAAGTCCGCGCCACGCCGGCGCGGGCGCAGGTTTCCGGCGGCAGGCCGGCGATGTCGCGGCCACCCAGCATGATGCTGCCCGAGGTGGGGGCAAAGTAGCCAGCGACGCAATTGAACATGGTCGTCTTGCCGGCACCGTTGGGGCCTATCAGGCCCACCACCTGCCCGGTATCCACGCCAAAGGAAACATCCTGGTTGGCGACCAGCCCGCCAAAGCGCTTGCTGACCTGCTTGACTTCGAGCAATTTCATGCGGCCTCCTTGCCGGCGTTCTGCACGGCGACGCTTGGCATTGCCATTTGCCGCGACGCGTCGGCGCGCGCCTGGCGGCGTTCGCGGAAGCTGCGCAACCAGCCGATCAGGCCCGTGGGATAAAACACTGCGATCACGATGATGAGGCTCGCGTAAATAATGACGTCTGTGCCGCGGCCCGTGCCGCCGAAGGCGATGCGGGTGACCTCCTCGATGCTGGTGAGCACCACGGCGCCCACGACCGGCCCGAACAAGGTGCCCACGCCGCCCAGGATGGACACCAGCGCCATCTTGATGGAAAGCGCCGTCGACAGCACTGAGCCTGGGTCGATATACAGCTCCTTCTGCGCATACAGGCTTCCGCCGGCGGCCGTGAGGAAGGCGCTGACCGACAAGGCCACCTGCTTGTAGCGCGCGATGTTCACACCTATGCTGCGGGCGGCATCGGGTTCGTCCTTGATGGCACGGAAGTAATAACCGAGGTAGCTGCGCTCTATCCACCAGTTCACGCCCAGCGTGATGAGCAGCAGGCCCAGCGCCAGCCAGTAGTAGGGCAGCTTGGTGGCAAAGTTCAGCCAGAGCCAGCCCTGCTTGTCCATGGGGACATAAAGGCCCACGGCAGCGCCGCCATACTCCCATTCGGTGAAGAATATCTGCACCAGCTCAGCCACCGCGATGGTCGCCATCGCGAAGTAGTGGCCCTTGAGCCGGAAGCACGACCAGCCAAAGCCCAGGCTCAGCAGGGCCGCCAGCAAGCCGCCGGCCAGCACGCCTATCCAGGGGTTGACGCCGAACTTGACCAGCAGCAGCGTCGAGGCATAGGCGCCCAAGCCATAGAAAGCCGCATGGCCGAGCGACACCTGGCCGGCATAACCGCCCACGATGTTCCAGGCCACACCCACCTGGGCCGCCATGAGGATCAGGATGGCCATGTTCAGATGCGAGGCATCGGTGAAGGCCGGCACGGCCAGCGCAAACGCGAGGGCGGCAATTGCGAAGACGAGGTTTTTCATGATGTTCACGCCTTTCCCATCAAGCCCTGGGGCCGGAACATCAACACACCGAGGAACAGCACCAGCACGATGGCCGTCTTGTACTGCGGCCCGAGCAGCAAACCGCCCATGACCTCGATCACGCCGACCAGAATGCCGGCCCAGAAGGCGCCCGAGACGCTGCCGAAGCCGCCCAGGTTGACCACCACGAAAGCCAGCAGGATGAAGCTCGCGCCTACGTCCGGGAAGATCGGGAAGAAGGTCGACAGCAGCACCCCAGCCGCGCCGGCGCAGGCCGCACCTATGCCCCAGGCCAGCGAAAACATCTTGTGTGAATCAATGCCCATGAGGCGCGCGGCTTCCTTGTCGGAGGCGGTGGCCTCCAGCGCCGCGCCCAGCCGGGTCTTGTTCAGGAAGAAATAGATCAGGCCGGTGACCACGATGGCCCCCACGCCGGCCACCAGCTGCGGCTTGCCCAGCTGCACGCCCAGCAGCTTGACGGTGCCGCTGACGGCCGAGTTCTCGATGGAGCGGAAGTCCGGTTTCCAGAGGAACTGGGCCACGCCGCGCAGCAAAATCATGATGCCGAAGGTCGTGAAGATCTGCGACAGCATGGGCGCGTTGATGATGCGCACGATCACCAGCTTGTACAGCAGCACACCGAAGCCGAACAGCATGAGGACCGTCAGCGGCAGGGTGATCATGGGGTCCAGCGCATACAGGGCGAACAGCCAGAAGGCCGAGTACATGCCGAGCATGAGGAACTCCCCGTGGGCGAAGTTCACGATGTCCATGACACCGAAAATCATGGTCAGGCCGATAGCCACCAGCGCGTAAATCAGCCCGATCAGGACGCCGGAGGCCAGCGTCTGAAGCAATATTTCCGTGGTCATGGTTGTCTCTGAATTAAGTTGTCCGTTAAGGGCGCGTTCCATTTCCAGTTCGATGCGAGACTAGGCGCGCCACCGCAGACAGTGCTGTAGCACGGCAAGGAGGCGCAACGACGTATCGCATTGAAGTGGGGATGGAATTACTTCCGCTGGTCCCACTTGGGCATAGGCCAGGTCACTTCACGCGAGGCCATGTCGAAAGGCCAGACCGTGTTGTACTTGCCGCCCATGATCTGCACCAGGATGCCCTGGCCCAGGGTGTTCTGGCCAGTGGCGTCGAACTTCACGCCCTTCCACGGCATGATGAGTTTGCTGCCGGGCATGTCGGTCGCGGCCAGCGCCTTGCGGATGGCCTCGGGTTCGGTGGAGCCTGCACGGTTGATGGCATCGGCCATCACCATCAGGCCGGTGAAGGTGCGCGAGGAATTGCCGGTGAAGTTGATCTTGTAGCGGCTGTTGAACAGGTCGTTGACCTGCTTGATCAGCGGGTTGCGGTTGGCCAGGTCCAGCGCCCAGACTTCACGCGTGATGATGTAGTCGGCGTCCTTGCCCAGGGTCCTGATGAAGTCGGTGTCGGTGAAGCCCGCGTTGTTCGCCAGGATCATGTCCGGCGAGAAGCCCAGCTCCTTGTAGGTCTTGATCGACAGGATGGCATCGGCCGTATAGGACGACTGAAGCACCAGGTTGGGGTTGGCCGCCTTGAGCGTCTGCACTTCCGAGGTCAGCTGCGTGGTCTTGGCCGGGTACATCACCTGCTTGACCAGGTTCTGCTTGAACTCGGGCGCGAGTTTGGTCTGCAGCTTGGTGGTTTCCGTGCCCCACAGGCCGTTTTCATTGAGGCTGGCCACCACGCCCGCCTTGATGCCCTTTTTGGCTTCGAGTTCCTTGAGGAAGTCGAACGCGTTGTGCACAAACAGGTCGTCGTGCGGCGTGGTGCGGAAGAACCACTTGAAATTGCGCTGCGTGAGCGAAGCCGAAGACGACTCCGGGTTCAGGAAAGGAATGCCGGCGCGCTCGGCGACCTGGCTGGCCGTGGCGGTGACGGCGCTGTTGTAGGCGCCGACCAATGCCACGACTTTTTCCTGCGTGATCAGGCGTTCAGCTTCGGTTGCACCGGTCTGCGGGTTGGCCTGGTGGTCGGCGAAGACCAGCTTGATTTTTGCGCCATTGAGCTTGGGCAGGCCCTTGCCGCCGGACAGCGGCAATTCAGATACGCCGGGTGCGCCGTTGTTGATGATGTCGGCGGCGAGTTCCAGCGCGCTGCGCAGTTCCGCGCCCACCGAAGCGGCTGGGCCGGTCAACGGATACAGCACGCCAATTTTGACTTCCTGCTGCGCGTGGACGCACAGGCTGAAACCGGCGCCGGCCAGTATCGCGGCCACTCGGGCCCACCATGACTTCTTCATTTCGCACTCCTCGTAAAAACATGACAGTTGGATGACATGGGCCGAAGTGTGCGATTAGCAAATGACGAAATCAAACAAAAAATATTTTGCTTGCGTCATCGATTTTTTCGATGACTAGGACTTACCCTGATGCACCTTTTTTGGCGGTTTTTGCCGCTTTCGCCGTTGGGTTGCGAGCCGTTTTGGTGCCGACACCGCCCTCCCCCGCAAACTCCACGGCCGACCTGACCACCGTCTCCACGGTCGACGAGGTGGGGTCCGTGCGGTAGCTGGCGTGGATGGGCAGGGCTTTGGGTTTCTTGTCGCAGGTCAGCAATTTAATGCTGGCAAAACCCGTCAGCCGCTGCACGGCGGCGCGCGGCAGCAGCGCCACGCCAAAGCCGCCCTGCACCAGCTGGACCATGGCCGAGATCGACGAAATCGCGTGCACCTTTTTGGGCTCCATGCGGTTCTGCTTGAAGAGGTCCAGCAGCGTGACATGCGGCTGCGATCCCTTCTGGAAGGTCAGCAACTCCATCTCGGCCAGTTCATCGAGCCGGTAATTTCTTTTTTTATGCAGTGCCGGATTTCCCACAAAAGCCATGTCCATGTGCGGCAGGGCCTGGTTGCGCACACCGTCGGCCGATGCCGGCAGCGCCGCGAAGACCAGATCCAGCGTGCCGCGCTGCACCTGGTCCATCAGGATGGGCGTGGTTTCCACCGTGAGTTCCAGCTCCAGACCCGGATGGTCCACCCGCAGTTTTTCGAGCCAGGGAATCAGCCAGGAATGCAGCACCGACTCGATCGCGCCTATGCGCATGGACACGGCCATGGGCGCGCCCGAACCCATCTCCTGCTTGACCTCGCGCTGCAGCTCCAGCAGCTTTTGCGCGTAGACAAAGAACCGCGCGCCCGCCACCGTGAGCTTGAATTGCTTGTCGCGGCGATCCAGCAGAAGGATGCCGAGCTCCTCTTCCAGTGTGGCGATGCGGCTGGACATGGCCGACTGCGTGAGGTAGAGCTTGTCGGCGGCGCGTGAGATGCTTTTGAGCGAGGCCACCCAATAAAAGGCTTCAACAAAACGCAGGTTCATGGCGGGCCCCAGGGTCGCGTAAACAGGTGGACGCAGTATTTCGGGGTATGCCCGATGAACTGGCGCGGGATTTGCGTCTATCCTATTACTACTTATCAATTCCTTGTCCTGGAGCCTCTCATGAATTTCAAGATCACCGTGGCGGCCGCCGCTCTTGCCCTGGGCACCAACGCCTTTGCCCAGACCAAGTGGGACCTGCCCGCCGCCTACCCGGCCAGCAACTTCCATACGGAAAATCTCACGCAGTTCGCGGCCGACGTCGACAAGGCCAGCGGCGGCAAACTCAAGGTCACGGTGCACGCCAATGCATCCCTCTTCAAGGCCAATGAGATCAAGCGCGCGGTGCAAGGCGGCCAGGCCCCGATCGGTGAAGTGCTGCTGGCCAACTTTGAAAACGAAAACCCGATTTACGGCGCCGACGGCATCCCCTTCCTGGCCACGTCCTACGCCGACTCCAGGAAACTCTACGACGCGCAAAGGCCCGTGCTCGACAAGCTGCTGGGCACGCAGGGCATGAAACTGCTCTATGCCGTGCCCTGGCCGCCGCAAGGCATTTACACCAAGAAGGAACTGGCCTCGGTGGCCGACCTGCGCGGCATCAAGTGGCGCGCCTACAGCCCCGCCACCGCCAAAATCGCCGAGCTGATCGGCGCGCAACCCGTCACCATCCAGGCGGCCGAGCTCTCCCAGGCCCTGGCCACGGGCGTGGTGGAAAGTTATATGAGCTCGGGCTCCACCGGCTACGACTCCAAGACCTATGAAAGCATCAAGTACTGGTACGACACCCAGGCCTGGCTGCCCAAGAATGCCGTCATCGTGAACAAGAAATCCTTTGACGGCCTGGATGCCGCCACCCAGGCCGCCGTGACCAAGGCCGCCGCCGACGCCGAAGTGCGCGGCTGGAAGCTCAGCGAGGAAAAGAACGAGTGGTACAAAAAAGCCCTCACCGAAAAAGGCATGAAGATCGTCACGCCGCCGGCCAAGCTGGTGTCCGACATGAAGCAGGTCGGCACCATCATGCAGGCCGACTGGGTGAAGAAGGCCGGCCCTGACGGCGAAGCCATCATCGCCAACTTCAACAAGCTCAAGGCTGCGAAGAAGTAAGACATACAGCAAGGCAGGCCATGCGCAAATTCCTGGACAAACTCTACCTGGCGGGCGGTGCCATCGGCGCCGCCTTCATCGCCCTGATCGCCGTGCTGATGATCGCGCAAAGCATCTTGCGCGAGTTTCATATCAAGACCGGCGCCGTCAATGATGTGGTGGCCTGGTTTTGCGCGGCCGCCGCTTTTTTTGCCATGGCCCATGCCTTCAAGCACGGCGACTTTGTGCGGGTGACCTTGCTGCTGGAAAAAGTCAATGCCAAAACCCGCCGTGTGCTGGAACTGACTTCGCTGGTGATCGGCAGCGTGGCGGTGGCCTACCTGGCCTGGTCCGCCTGCCTTTTCACCTATGAAAGCTGGGAGTTCAACGATATCTCGCAAGGCCTGTTGCCCATGCCGATGTGGATTCCGCAGCTGAGCTTCGCGCTGGGCTCCATCCTGCTGATGGTCGCCGTGGTCGATGAGCTCATCATCGTGGTGCGCGGCGGTGTGCCGACCTTTGTGCGAGAAGTCGAGGAACGCCATGCACGTGGCGACTTCTCTTCTGAAGTTTGAGCTTTGTCCGAATTTTTAAAAAGATAACAACATGGATATCCTGATGATGGGCGGCATTTTGCTGCTGCTCATGATGCTGCTGCTTTCGGGCGGCGTGTGGATCGCGATGACCCTGGCCATCTGCGGCTGGGTCGGGCAGTTTTTTTTCACCAGCACGCAGCCGGGCAAAAACCTGTTCAGCGCTTTCTGGGAAAGCAATGCCAGCTGGGAGCTGGCGGCCCTGCCCCTCTTTATCTGGATGGGCGAGATCCTCTTTCGCACCAAGCTCAGTGAAGAAATGTTCGAAGGCCTGAGCCCCTGGCTGAACCGCATTCCGGGCCGGCTGATGCACACCACCATTTTGGGCTGCGGCATCTTCGGCTCGGTGTCGGGCTCGTCCGCGGCGACCTGCGCCACCATCTCCCAGGTGGCCTTGCCCGAGCTGGTCAAACGCGGCTACAGCGAAAAAATCGCCTTGGGCTCGCTGGCCACGGCCGGCACGCTGGGCATTTTGATTCCGCCGTCCATCACCATGGTGGTCTACGCCGTCGCCGCGGACGCCTCCATCATCCGCATCTTCCTGGCCGGCTTTTTACCCGGTTTCCTGCTGATGGCGCTTTTCTCTGGCTACATCATCTGGTGGGCCCTGCGCAACCCGAAGCTGCAGCCCGCGCCCGACCAGCCCACGACCTTCATGCAGAAGCTGCACAAGTCGCGCAACCTGATTCCCTGCGCCTTGCTGATCGTCTTCATCTGCTGGGTGCTGATCGCCGGCTATGCCACCGCCACCGAGTGCGCGGCCTACGGCGTGGCGGGTTCGCTGGGCCTGGCGCTGTGGAGCCGCTCGCTGACCTGGCAGAACTTCAAGGACGGGCTGATGGGCACGACGCGCACCAGCTGCATGATCATGTTCATCCTGGCGGGTGCGTCTTTCCTGACCAAGACCATGGCGTTTACCGGCATCCCGCGCGAGCTGGCCGAGTGGGTGGACCACATGCACCTCTCGCCCTATGCGCTGATTTTTGTGCTGACCATCGTCTACCTGATCCTGGGCACGGCGTTGGACGGCATCTCCATGATTGTGCTGACCAGCGCCGTGGTGCTGCCCATGATCCAGAAGGCTGGTTTCGACCTGATCTGGTTCGGCATCTTCATCATCCTGCTGGTCGAGATCGCCGAGGTCACGCCGCCCGTAGGCTTTAACCTCTTTGTGCTGCAGAACATGACCGGCAAGGACAGCAACACGATTGCCCGCGCCGCGATTCCCTTCTTCGCCTGCCTGGTGGTGTGCATTGTGCTGATCACGCTGTTCCCGCAGATCGTGACCATATTGCCCGACCTCGTCATGGGCAAAGAAAAGTAAACAAGGGCGGCCCCCTCAACGCCAAGGAGCCAGAAGCCTTTCATCATCCGTCAGCGCCCAGGTCTTCAGGCCTGTGGCCGCTTCGACAGCCTGCCGGTAGGGCGGCAAGTTGGTGCACTCAAGCACCACCGCTTGCAGAGAAGGCTCGCGCCGCTTGAGTGCCACCGCCGCATCCACCACCTCGCGGCCGGCCTTGTCCATGTCCAGGGTCTCGCGGTTGCCCAGTATGGCCGTCGCGAATTCCCCGGCCGGGTCCACGCCCTGCAGCACCACGTCGGCCAGCCGGCCTGCCGGCACGCCCGCCGCCAGCAAATGCTCGGGGCCCAGCGCAGCCGCACTGATGGTCAGCACACCGACCTTGCGTTCGCCTGCCAGCAGCGCCGGCAACTGCAGCAGGCTGGACGTTCGCACGGGCACCCGCGCGGCGGCCTGCAGCTCGTCCTGCAGCAGCACCAGGAAGCCGCAGCTCGTGGTGACGGCGCGTGCGCCCTCGGCTTCCAGCGCCTGCACGGCCTCCACAAAGGCCGGCGCCACGCCCGAGGCGCGCAATCCGGCCGCCGTCTGCACGATCTTGCCGGGCCAGGCTCCCCGCACCACATGCCGGCGCACCGGCACGCCAAACGCATCGGGATGGCCCACGTCGCCGGGCGGGCGCGGAAAGCGGGTGTCCAGCATCACAACGCCCAGGAAGCCGGGCGCTTCGCCGAAAGCGGGCGCAGCGGTTAAAGTCATGGCAGCATTGTCCCGCCAAACCCGCCCCCCTCTATTCCGTTCATACGCCATGCTGACTGTCCTCGCCATCTCCATCGGCGCCTCCCTGGGTGCACTGGCCCGCTGGGGCCTCAGCCTCTGGCTCACGCCCGGCGGCATCATCCCCTGGGGGACGCTGGCGGCCAACCTGATTGGCGGCTACCTGATAGGCATCTGCATCGCGGTGTTCCAGGCCATGCCCCAGCTGGACCCGGTCTGGCGCCTGGCGCTGGTGACCGGCTTCCTGGGCGGGCTGACCACCTTCTCCTCGTTCTCGGCCGAGGTGGTGATCTTCCTGATGGACGCGCGCTACGGCCTGGCGGCGCTGACAGCCACGGTGCATGTGCTGGGTTCGCTGTTGATGACGGTGGCGGGGCTGAAGTCCGCCATGTTCCTGCTGGCCGCCAACGCGCGCTGAGCAGCGCGTTTGCCACAGCGGCGCACTCGGGCAAAACGCCCCTGCGCGCAAACCGGCGAAATTGGCCACAATGTGCCATGGCCTCCATCACCCCCTTTCACGGCGCCCCGACCACAGGCGGCCAGGACCGGCTCGCGCGAATAGGGCGCGCCAGGCAGGCGGTCCTGTACGGCGAGACCCGGGGCCCCGACGCTGCGCCGGCCCTGGAAGGCTGGATAGAAAGTTCCTGGCGGCGCTGCCTGGCGAGCGGCCAACGCCCTGAGCAAGCGCCCTCCTTCGATACCGTGCCGGCCGCCGAGATGCGACGCCACCAGGACGCCAACCAGCAATTGGTGCAGGCGGCCAAACCCACACTGGAGCGGCTGGGCCGCGCGATCGCCGACACCCGCTACTTCGCCATCCTGACCAACCAGGCCGGCGTGGTGGTCGACGTCAACGGCCGCATAGACCGCAGCGACAGCCGCGCCGATGTGATCACGCGCATAGGCACCGACCTCTCGGAAGCCCGGGTCGGCACCACCGCCATAGGCGCGGCGCTGGGCGAGCTGCAGCCGGTCTGGCTGCACCGGGGCGAGCATTTTTTCGATGCGACCTCGGTCTACAGCTGCGCGGGCGCGCCGCTGTTCGGCCCCGACGGGCATTGCGCCGGCATGCTGGACCTGACGGGCATCGAAGCGGCCGAGCGGCCCGAACTCAAACACCTGGTCACCCAGTGCGCGCGCGGCATCGAAAACGCACTCACGCTGGGCCGGCCGCACGCACTCCTGATCCGGCTCAACTGGCCGGGCCGCACGCTGGGCGACGACACCGACGGCCTGCTCTGCGTCGACGCCGACGGCCGCATCACCGGCGCCAATCCGGCGGCGCGGCAGATGATCCCGCGGCTGGGCGCCACGGCTGAGGGCACGGCGCACTGCGGCGACCTGTTTGCCATGCCTTTTGAAATGCTGTTTGACGCGGCGCGCCGCCACAGCCCTGCCCAAGGCGGCGTGCTGGAGGCGCCGCTGTGGTCCGGCCTGCGCCTGCACGCGCTGCCGTTGCCGGCGGGCCGCGATGCGCCTTCCACAGCCTTGCAGCTGCCGCCTTCCGCCGACGCGGGCCGTCCGCTCAAGGAGCTGGAAACCGCGCTAATCCGCAAGGCCGTCAGCGACGCGCGCGGCAATGTGCTGCAGGCCGCCAGGGCGCTGGGCGTGAGCCGCGCCACCGTGTACCGGCGGCTGGGCTCAGGCAAGCGCGGCTAGTACCCGGATTTAGTGCTTGTGCTCAGCCGCGCCGCCGGCACCGCCCGGCGCCGTGGTGGCCACCGGCAGCTTGAGTTCCAGCTTGCTTTCCACGCCTTTGGCGTCCTTGAACAGCAGGGTCAGGGGAATCGTGCTGTCCTTGGCCAGCGGCGCTTTCAGGTCCATCAGCATGACGTGGTAGCCGCCGGGCTTGAATTCCACCTTCTTTCCGGCGGGCAGTTCCAGCGATGGCAGCGCGCGCATCTTCATGACGTCGCCTTCCATCTTCATTTCATGCACTTCGGCCACGCCCGCCACGGGTGAGGACACGCCCACCAGCCGGGTCGCATCCTTGGCTGTGAGGCTCATGAATGCGCCTGTGCCCCTTTGCCCTTGCACGGTGGCGCGCGCCCAGGCGCCATCGACCTGGACCGGTGCGGTCTGCGCCAGGGTGGCCAGGCTGCCGAGCGCGAGTGAGAACAACAGTGCGGCCTTTGAAAATTTTGCGGATGCCATGGGAAATTACTCCTTGAAGCTGTGAAATGAAATGATGGAAAAAAGCGGCGCTGCCGGCTTAATGGTTGTGCTCACCGCCACCGCCCGCAGGCATCAGCTCCAATGCGGCGGCCGGGTTTTTCAGGTCGTTGAGCTTCTGGCCCTGCGTGGGCACTTCCGACCAGTCCACCTTGCCCTCTTCACACACCTGAAGCACAGGCCAGTACAGCATGCCGGCCTTGGCGGGCAGCTTGGCTTGCAGCACGAATTCGTCGTACCAGTCGTTCTGCAAATAGTCGGCCGGGGATTTGGCCGTCCAGCTGATGCGGGACACATCTTCGGTGATGGTCTTCCCGTGGTCCTGCCGGGGCTGGGCCAGCTTTTCGCGTGTAACTTCCAGGGCCCAGCCGGCCTTGGGCATGGGCTTGGCGCCCTCAACGCCCGCGGGAATCGTGACGACGATCTGCTTGACGGGCGAGTTGCCGCAGCCGTGGCCGACCTTGAAGCTGCCCTTGTAATAGCTGCCCGCATTGGCCACCTGGTATTCCAGCGTGACGTGGGCGGCGGCGGGCAGGGAGGCGGCCAAAAGCAGCATGCCGGCGGCGATCGTTTTAAGGGCGGTATGTTTCATGGTTCATCCTTGGTAATGTGGTGACTTGATAAAAAATTGCGCGAATCACAGGCTGAAATTCAGTTCAGCCATAAAAGTGCGCTGAGGATAGGGATGGAAATTCCAGTATTGGTAGTTGTTCAGGTTGTCGATGCCGACGGCCGCACTCCACTGCTTGTTGACCTGGTAGCGCAGGCGCACGTCGGTGGTGAAGTACTTGCTGGTGCCCTGGTAGGCAAAGCCGTTCACATCGGCGTTGTCCAGGCTGGAATACTGCCTGCCGCTATAACGAGCCGCAAAACTTCCCGTCAGCTGTGGCGTAAAGCGATAGCTGGCCAATGCCGTGGCGCGCCACACCGGCACCCGCGGCTGGTATTTGCCCAGGGTATCGCCCACCACCGCCACAAAGCCGTTGTTCTCCTTGATACGGGAGTCAGCGTAGGTGATGCTGCCGCTCAGGTCCAGCCCTTTTTTGAGCACGTCGTTGCCGCTGAAAGCCAGCTCCACGCCCTGGGTCTTGATGCGCCCGACGTTCTGCACGCGGCTGATGTTGGCATTCGCCACGGCACCAAAGGTGGTCTGCGAATACAGTGCGTCGCGCGTGTTCTCGGTAAAAAAGGTCAGGCGCAGCAAGGCATTGCCCAGGTCTTTTTCGGCCGTGAGCTCGGTGGTCCAGGATTTCTCGGGCTTGAGGTTGGCGTCGTTGATGTACTGGGAATTGACCGTCGCCGTCGCGCCATACAGCTCCCCGACCGTCGGAAAGCGGACCGCGCGGCCCACCGACGCCTTGAGCACCGTATCCGCAGACCATTGGTAAGACAGCGCGCCCTTGGGCGATACCGCGTTGTCGCTGCGCGAGGCATAGCCCGTGTTGGCCGGGTTGCCGGGCCCGAAGCTGGTGAAACCGCTGGAGGCCGTCCAGTTTTCCAGGCGCGCGCCCAGCACGGTTTTCCACTTGGGCGCAAAGGCCCAGGCGTCTTGCGCATACAGGCTGCGCAGCCGGGTCTTGCCGCCCACGTCGCTCACCACCGCACCGGCGCCGCCGGTGAGCCAGCTGCCGACAGTATTGGATTTCAGGATTCTCAGCTGGTAGCTGTCCTGCTGGAAGCCGAAGTCGACAAGGTGCGCGCCCTTGATGCCTTCGGGCCGCCAGATGCCCTTGAAGGCCAGCGTGTTCCAGCCGGTGCCATCCTGGTCCTGCAGCGTGCCGGCTCCGCCGTTCAACGCGGCCGGTTGTGCGGTGGTGGCAGCGCGGATCTGGTCCTTCTGGTAGTCATACAGGCTGGCCGCAACTTCCCAGTCCCAGATGCCTTGGGTGTTGGATTTGACGGACAGGCCGTGCATCACATGCGTCAGCGCTTCGTTGCTCACGCCAAAATCGCTCGCCGCCAGCGTATAACCCCGGCCGTTGATGTTGACATTGCCGCTGTACACCGGCGTGCCCGCCGCATCGCGTAAATAGCTTTGCGAGCGGTTCTCGGCGCCGTTCTTCCAGTAGCCCAGGGTGTAGCTGGCGCGAACCGTGGAGGAAAAGTCATACGCGACCTTGAACTTCACATGTTCCTGCCGTGTCTCGTACTGCGTGGCCCCGCCCAGCAACAGCCAGGGGACGTTGCGCGTGTTCAGGCCGGGCACCGCGCCGCTCACCACGGTGGCGCCCGGCGCTGGGGCTGCCGTGCTCAGCGTTCGCGTCGCGAAGGTCAGCGGCTGGCCCGCGCTTTCAGTGCGGTTGGCATTGATGAACCAGGACCAGTCGCCGTTGCGGTTACCCAGCGAGGCACTGGCCTGGCTGCCGCTGAAGCTGCTATCGCTGCCGTAGAGCTTGAAGTCTTGCGTGAAGCCGCTGAGCTTGGCATGCGCCTCGAATTGTGTGGGCATGCGCGTGACGTAATCCACCACCGCACCCACCGAGTTGCCTGGGTAGGCCGCTGAGAACGGGCCGTAGAGCACGTCGACCCGCTCGATTTCCTCCGGCGTCACCAGGCCCCAGCGCGGCGCGTAATTGGTGCCGTTGGCAATCCCGTTGCCCAGGTAGTTGGACAGCAAAATGCCGTCGGCATACACCGCCGAGCGCGCGCTGTTGCCGGTGCCCGAGGCGCGGCTCGAAAGAATGGCGTGGTTGTAATCGCCGATGTAGCGCTTGCGCACCAGCAGGCTGGGAAAGTACTTGAGCGCGTCTTCGCTGTCGGTGGCGTTGATGGTCTGCGCGATCTGCTCGCGCGTGATGCCTTCAATCGTCGTCGGAATCTGCGTGGGCAAGGAGGTCGGCTGGCCGCTGTTGACGGTGACCACACCCAGGGATTTGGCCGGCGCTTCGGCGGGCGTCGCCTGCGCGAAAGCCGCCAGGGGAATGGCTGCCAAGGGGAAAGCCAGCGCCGTGGCGCCGCGCCAGGCAAGCGCGCACGGTGTGCGGGAAAGGTTCATGAAAACTCACACTCTGAAATGAACGGACGCGCAGACCGTCAGGCCCGCGCGCGGGAATGCCTCAGGCGAGGCGGTTCACATCAAACGGAGGGAGGCCCGCGGCTGAAGGGCAGCCCGGGGACGGCGGCACCGGCGGCCGCAGGGAGGTCCGATGCGGCAACATCGGTGCCGGAAAAACAGGGAGTGGCGGCCAGCGGCAAGGGTGGCAACACCAGGCCCGGCGAGGCGCAGAGGTCGCAGCGCAGTCCCGTGGCACCTGCATCGCCGTCGGAAGCATCACCACCGGCGTTGGACGAAGTGTTGATACTGCAGATGCCACCCAGCTTGCCGGTTTGCACGTCCTGGGCCAGCATGGACACCGGCGCCCACAACGCCGACAGCACGGCCAGGAAAGCCAGCCAGGCGGCCAGGCGGTTCCATAGGGGGAGTGTTGGTTGGGGGTTGGGGTGGCGGGGCACGGGGGGATTATAAGTGCCGGGTCTTGCGCCGGCGGTGCGCGCTCTTCCTCTTCTACCTCTGCTTTCCTCTGCTCCCTTTTCTAAGGCTTGCTGGCCGGGGGTAGCCCGGCAGCTACTCACTTTTCTTTTGCTTCGCCAAAAGAAAAGTAAGCAAAAGAAAAGGCGACCCTGGTGTCTGCGTCCCTTCGCTTCGCTACGGGCAGCCTGTGGTGCTCGGTCCAGACGGGGTCAAAAACAACTCGCTTCGCTCAGACACGTTTTTGCCCTTATCCGTCTGGCCCTGCGCTCCTCGGCGCAGACACAAGGGGCCCGACTACCAGCAGCCAAACAGCCGAAGACAAAACCCCGAATACCTGAAACAACAAGGACACGCCACGGCGTGTCCTTGTTTGTCTTGGTTTGTTCTTTGGTATTTATCTTTTGTCCCCGCTCCCGATTGCCCCGTCCTGGCTGGGCCGAGGAGCGCAGAGACAAGCGGATCAGGGCAAAAACGTGTCTGAGCGAAGCGAGTTGTTTTTGAC
>NZ_JBFUGK010000028.1:0-73728 GCF_056402935.1 Polaromonas sp. P3_B1 | reverse complement strand
CTGTTGGCCGGGGGTAGCCCGGCGGCAACTCACTTTTCTTTTGCTTCGCCAAAAGAAAAGTAAGCAAAAGAAAAGGCGACCCTGGTGTCTGCGTCCCTCCGCTTCGCTRCGGGCAGCCTGCGGTGCTCGGTCCAGACGGGGTCAAAAACAACTCGCTTCGCTCAAACACGTTTTTGCCCTTATCCGTCTGGCCCTGCGCTCCTCGGCGCAGACACAAGGGGCCCGAATACCTAAACCACAAGGACACGCCACGGCGTGTCCTTGTTTGTCTTCGTTTGTTCTTTGGTATTTGCCTTCTGTCCCCGATCCCGATTGCCCCGTCCTGGCTGGGCCGAGGAGCGCAGAGACAAGCGGRTCAGGGCAAAAACTTGTTTGAGCCGAAGGCGAGTTGTTTTTGACCCCGCTTGGCTCGAGCACCGCAGGTTGCCCGTAGCGAAGCGGAGGGACCCAGACTGCGGGTCGCCTTTTCTTTGGTGACTTTCTTTTGGCGAAGCAAAAGAAAGTCACTTGCCGCCGGGCAACCCCGGCCAGCAGAACTCAGCAGAGTAAGAAGACGAGGAAAAAGGAGGAAAGAAGAAGAGAGGAGCGCGCGCGCCGGGCAAGACCGGCGTCAATCGACTGCGCGCTTCAGTCGAATCTCTTCCAGCTTGGCACTGCCAAACGCCACAGTCTTGAGCGAAGGCATCTCCCTCTTGAACCCAGCGGCGTGCTCGTAAAACGCCAACGCAGGTTCATTGCGCAACAGCACCCACAGCGTGACCTGCGTGCAGCCTTCGTCCTTCAAGCCTTCGCGCGCGCCGTCCCAGAGAGCCAGGCCGGCGCCTTTGCGCCAGTGGTTGGGATGGACGTACAGGGCCCAGATTTCGCCGACGGTGGATTTGGTGCCGGCATCGCGTGAGCGGTCGAAGCCGACAAAACCGATGACCTGCTCGCCTTCGGTGGCTACCAGCAACTGCGGTTCGCTGAATTCGATGGCTTCGCGCCAGTAGGACAGGCGCTTTTCGACCGTGATCTTGGCGAGGAAATCCGCAGGGAGGAGATCTTTGTAGGCGGCCTGCCAGGTGGCGACATGGATTTCGGCGATGGCTTTGGCATCGCGGGGTGTGGCAGGGCGGATGGAATAACTGGACATGGAAAATCGGGGGGGGTTGTTCTGAGGTCGGAAAAAATCCGGCGGAGCGGAATTGTCGCCCAAATTACCGCCCAAGCGGCAATATTCACCCACGCCCGCCGAACGGCGCGCCGACGGCCTGGAGCGGCGCGGACCTCGGGTACATTCGGCGCACCACAACTCTTACAAGTGCTCCACCATGGCCCAACGCCTTCAGTTTCCCCTGCAAATGTCTTTCAAGCTCATGGCGTTTGCGCCGCAGTTCCTGGTCAAGGACGCCCGCGACCAGCCGGTGGCGTATGTCAAACAGAAACTCTTCAAGCTCAAGGAAGCCATCTCGGTGTTCACCAACGAGAAGCAGGACCAGTTGCTGCACCAGATCAAGGCCGACCGGGTCATCGATTTTTCGGCGCTGTACCACTTCACCGACCACCAGGGCGTGGCGCTGGGCGGCGTCAAGCGGCGCGGCATGCGCTCCATGTGGCGGGCCGGTTTTGAGGTGCTGGACAACGGCACCACCCTTTTCAGCATCAATGAAAAAAGCGTGATGACCCGTTTTCTGGACGGGCTCTTCAGCCAGATCCCCTTGATCGGGATTTTCTCGGGCTACGTATTCCACCCGGCCTACCAGGTCACCCGGCCCGACGGTACGCTGGTGGCCGAGTTGACCAAGCAGCCCGCCCTGTTTGAAGGCCGGTTCGCCGCTACGCAGATGGCGCCCTTCAATGAGCGCGAGGAGCAGCAGTTGCTGCTGGCCCTGATGACCGTGCTGCTGCTCGAGCGCTTGCGCGGCTGAGGACAGCCGAAGAAGCGGACGGCGGCACGCAGACGATGGCGATGGACGACAGCACCCCACCCGGCAGCCCCGGCGCCGCGCCGGTGTTCAGCGCCCGGCTGGACCCTGAGGGAGCGCACTTCAGCGCCTCGCCGTCCCTGCCCCTTCTTCAGTCGGCGCTACTGGCCGGCGTGGCAATGGACAGCTCCTGCCGCAACGGCACTTGCCGCACCTGCATCCGCCGGCTGGCCAGCGGGCAGGTCGCCTACCGCATCGAATGGCCGGGCCTGAGCGCCGAAGAAAAAGCCACGGGCTACATCCTGCCCTGCGTGGCCTACCCGCTGTCGGATGTGGTGATAGGGCCGGCCGACTAGCCGCCCGGAACCGGCAGGCTTCCGGGCGACTGCGCGCCCTCGCCGAGCACGCGCTGCATCAGCACCGTGTCCACCCACTCGCCGAATTTGTAGCCGACGCAAGCCAGCGTGCCGACGCGCGCAAAGCCCTGCGCCTCGTGCACCCGCAGCGAACCGGTGTTGGCGCTGTTGCCGACCACGGCCACCATCTGCCGGAAGCCGCGCTGTTCGCACTCGCGGATCAGCTCACGCAGCAAGGCGCTGCCGACGCCGGACTGGCGCATGCCGGGCGCGACGTAAATCGAGTCCTCCACGGTATGCCGATACGCCGGCCGCGCACGCCAGGCACTGCCGTACGCATAGCCCACCACCTCTGCATCGCGCTCGGCCACCAGGTAGGGATAGCCGCCGCGCACGATGCCGTCGCGGCGCTCCCGCATCTGGGCCGCAGTGGGCGGTTCCAGCTCAAAAGTGGCCAGGTTGGTCTTCACATAGTGGGCGTAGATGGCCTGGATGGCCTCAATGTCGCCCTCGGCGCAGGAACGAATGGAAAGCATGCCGGCCGTCGAAGGTGCGGGAGGCGCTCGAAGAGTCTGTGAGGAAAGCTGCATGCCGCCATGGTTGCGTAAAGCTGCGTATAAGTAAATATGTCAAAACTTATTGTTTTCATTAGAATTTCTTTGCATGCCCAACCTCAGCCTCAGCCTTAACCTGGACCACCTGCGCACCTATGCGCTCATCATTGAAACCGGCAGCTTCTCGGGCGCCGCCGAAAGGCTGGGGCTGTCCCAGCCCGCCATCAGCCTGCAGGTGCGGCAACTGGAGCAGCGGCTGGGCGTGCGCCTGGTCGAGCGCGTGGCGCGCCGGGCCGCACCCACGCCGGCCGGACTGGACCTGCTGGCGCAGATCCGCCACGTCGATTCGGCGGTGGAAGGCGTGCTGGCGGCCATGGCCTCGCATTCGGCCGACGTCAGCGGCCGCGTGACGCTGGGCACCGGCGCGACGGCCTGCCTCTACCTGCTGCCGCACATCCTGCGCTCATTGCGGGTGCGCTTTCCCAATCTCAGCGTGCTGGTCAGCACCGGCAATACCGCCGACTTCGTGAAAGCGGTCGAGGGCAACACCATGGACATGGCGCTGGTGACCTTGCCCGTCAAGCGCCGCGCGCTGGTCACCACGCCCATGCTCAACGATGAATTTGTGGCGGTCATTCCCAGGCGCGAAACCGGCTTGCCCGCCAAAATCACGCCGGCCTTTCTGGCCAGGCGCGAACTCGTGCTCTTCGAGCCGGCGGCCAATACCCGCGTGATCATCGACCAGTGGTTCCAGGATGCGGGCCATGCACCCCGGCCCGTCATGGAGCTGGGCAGCGTGGAGGCCATCAAGGAAATGGTGGCCGCGGGCCTGGGCTGCAGCATCCTGCCGGCCATGGCCGTCACCGGCCCCGGGCAGCACCCCGAACTGGCCGTGCACCCGCTCTACCCGCGGCTGCAGAGAACGCTGGCGCTGGTCATGCGCAGCGACAAGCCGGTCAACAAGGCCATGCGCCAGGTGATTTCCGCGATTGAGCAGCGAACGGGGAATTGAAGGGCATTCGATACAAAAAACCCGGCCGGCATGTAGCGCGCTGTCAAACAACTGTGCCAGCATGTCAGGGATGGAAATCCCGCCGCCGACCGCCGCCGTGCAAAGCCCCCGCAGCCTGCACAGCCCCTACAGCCTGACGCCGGCGCGCGACGCGGCCGCAAGTTTCGCGGAGCTCGAAGAGCTCAAGGCCATTTTGCTGGCGGGCAACGGCCATTTCGATGTGGCGGTGGTGGCCGAGGCGCACACGGCCGGGCCCTCATTCCCGCTTTACACGGCCAGCATCGGTTCGCGCGATCCGCAGGCGCCGGCCGTCGGATTTTTCGGCGGCATCCACGGGCTGGAGCGCATCGGCACGCAGCTGATCCTGCACTACCTGCGCGCGCTGCTGTTCCGCCTGGAATGGGACGAACTGCTGCACCGCCAGCTCGAAAAAATCCGGCTGATTTTCATGCCCATCGTGAACCCGGGCGGCATGTGGGCGCACAAGCGCGCCAACCCGCAGGGCGTGGACCTGATGCGCAACGCGCCGCAGCGGGCCGAAAGCCAGGTGCCTTTCCTTGCGGGCGGGCAGACCATCAGCCCCAGGCTGCCCTGGTATTGCGGACGCCCCGGCGCACCCATGGAGGCCGAAAGCGCGGCCTTGCTGCGGGTGGTGGGCGAGCAGCTTGCGAGCCGCCCCTTCAGCCTGGCGCTGGACTGCCATTCGGGTTATGGCTTTGACGACAGCCTGTGGTTTCCGTACGCCAAGACGCGCCGGCTGATGGCCAACCTGCCCGAGATGTTCGCGCTGCGCACCATGCTGGAACAATCACACCCGCACCATGCCTACAGCTTTGAGCCGCAAAGCAACCAGTACCTGCTGCACGGCGACCTCTGGGACCATGCCTACGACCACGCGCCGCCGCGCCACGTGTTTTTGCCGATGACGCTGGAGCTCGGCTCCTGGCTGTGGATACGCAAGAACCCGCGCCAGCTGTTTTCACGGCACGGCATCTTCAACCCCATGAAGGCGCATCGCACCAAGCGCGTGCTGCGCCGCCATGCGGACTTGCTGGACTTCCTCACGCGCGCCGCATTTGCCGCGCCGAACTGGCTGCCCTCGGAAGACAGGCGCGCCCAGCTCATGCAGCTGGCGACGGCGCTCTGGCGGCCCAGGCGGGTGCTGCAAAAATGACCTGGGTGCTGCTCAGGGGCCTGACCCGCGAGGCGCGGCACTGGGGCGACTTCGCGGACCAGCTGGCGCGCGCCTTGCCGGGCTCCACCACTGCCGCCACCCGTGTGCTGGCGCTGGACTTGCCGGGCAATGGCGTGTTCCACCGTGAAGCTTCTCCGGCCACGGTGGGCGCCATGGCCGGCTTCGCGCGCGAGCAGTTGCGGGCCCGGGGCCTTGCGTCGCCCTACAGCCTGGTGGCGATGTCGCTGGGCGCCATGGCGGCCGCTGAGTGGGCGCTGCGCCATCCGAAAGAGATCGATCGGCTGGTGCTCATCAACACCAGCATGCACCCCCTGGGCCGCGCCAGCGAACGCCTGCGCCCGGGCAACTGGTTGCCGCTGGCGCTGGCGGCCGCGCGCTGGCGCGACGCGCGCCATGCGGAACACATCGAACGCCTGGTCCACCGCATCACCTGCAACCGCACGGCTTCGCTGGAACAGGACGTCGCCGCCTGGACCCGCATCCGCCAGGATGCGCCGGTCAGCTTTGCCAACGCCTGGCGCCAGCTCAAGGCCGCGGCGGCCTTCACCATGGCCGCGCCGCCAGCCTGCCCTGCCCTCGTTCTTTCTTCGGCGGCCGACCACCTGGTACACCCGCGCTGCTCGGCCCGGCTGGCCCAGGCCTGGCAGGYCGCCCACCACCAGCACCCCTGGGCCGGGCACGACCTGCCGCATGACGACGCGGACTGGGTCTGCCGGCGGATTGCGGATTGGGTGGACGCTCCTTGAGCCTTCTTCGCCTGTTTTGCTCCATACCCCACCGGGGTTTACTCCCTCCCCCGCTGGGGAAGGGCAGGGATGGGGGCCAGCGGCAATTGATGTATTGCTGCAGATGCCAAGGCCGCGAGCCCTCACCCTAACCCTCTCCCGGGGGAGAGGGGACAAGAAGAGAGCCAGGGTAGAAGGCGAGGCGTTGCAGAAAAATGATTTACTCCCTCCCCCTCCTTAAGCCAGAGGCACTTTCCTTGCCAGAATCGGGTTTTTACCCGTCCCGGCCGCCACCGCAACATGCCTCAGGCAAAATAATGCCTTGTCTATACAAGACACTTGGCACGCCTTCCATGAAGAACCCCTCCTCTCCCGAAACCCAGCCCGCCGGCCCGCAGTCGGGTGACGGCGCGCAGGCCGCTGCCACGCCCACGCGCAACAAGCGCATGTGGGCGCTGGCGCTGGGCACGGCGGCGCTCTGGAACCTGGACCCGGCCTTTGGTGAAATGGCCGAAATGATTGGCATGATCGCCTGTGCCGGCAACAAGACGCTTGCCAAGGACGCCATCGCCCAGATGCGCAGCAAGGCCGACAGTCTGCGCGCGCAGATACCGCCCCTGCCCGCCAGCGCGCTGACCAAGGTGGTGCGGCGCGCCGAGGCCGCTTGCGGCGCGGTGCTCGACAAGGGTGTGCGCGTCAAGGAAGTGCAGGCCAGCTGGGACCACTTTGTGGCCTGCGTGCGCGCCCTGCCTGAAAAGCACAGGTAAGGATGAACGCGGCTCAGCGCGAGGCCTTGTCGTAAGGGCTTTGCCGGTGCGCCAGCATTCCCAGAAGCTGCATGGCGGCTTCAAAACGCTCGCTCCACGGATGCCCGTAGTTGAGCCGCAGACAATGCCGGAAATTGCGCCTTGCTGAAAACACCGGGCCAGGCGCCACGCCTATGCCGTGCTCCAGCGCCGCCTGGTGCAGGGCCAGCGAATCGAAGCCCTCGGCAAACTCCACCCACACAAAATAGCCGCCCGCCGGTCGCGACACGCGCACATCCGCCGGGAAATGGCGGGCGATGGCGGCCAGCAGGCTGGACAGCTGCGACTCCATGGCATGCCGCAGCTTGCGCAAGTGCTTGTCGTAGCCGCCGTGCTGCAAGTAGTCGGCGATGGCGAGCTGTGCAGGCAGGCTGGCCGACAGCGTGGTCATCAACCTGAGCCGTTCGATCCGCTGCCCGAAACGCCCGGGCGAGACCCAGCCCACCCGGTAACCGGGCGCCAGCGTCTTGCTGAAAGAGCTGCAGTGCATCACCAGGCCCTTGCGGTCAAAGGCCTTGGCCGGCAGAAAGCCGCGATGGCCGAAATACAGCTCGGCGTACACATCGTCCTCGATCAGCGGAATGTCGCGCGCGGCCAGCAGCGCGACCAGCGCCTTCTTTTTCTCGAGCGACAGGCTGGCGCCGGTGGGGTTCTGGAAGGAAGTCATGAACCAGCAGGCCTTGACCGGATGGCGCTGCAGCGCGTCGGCCAGCGCCGCCAGGTCCAGGCCGTCCTGCGGATGCACCGGGATTTCCAGCGCTTTCATCTTGAGCCGCTCCAGCGCCTGCAGGCTGGCGTAAAAGCCGGGCGACTCGACCGCGACCAGGTCGCCGGGCTGGGCCACGGCCGTCAGGCACAGGTTCAGCGCTTCGAGCGCGCCGTGGGTAACGATGAGTTCTTCGGCCGGCTGCGCCATGCCCATGCCCAGATAGCGCAGCGCGATCTGCCGGCGCAGGCCCTCATCACCGCGCGGCAGGCTGGCCACCGTGTCGGGCCCTTGCAGAAAGCGCGCACCGCGGGCCAGCGACTTGCCCAGCCGCTGCAGCGGAAACAGCCCCGGCGCCGCAAACGCCGAGCCTAGCGGCGCGATGGCCGGGTCCTGCGCCGCGCCCAGCACCGAGAACACCAGCTCGCTGACGTCGGGCCGCGGCGCCACGCGGGCCGACTTGCCGGATCTGCTGTCTGCCCCACCGCGCGCCGGGGCGGCAAGTTGCTGCATGGACGAGGCCGTCACGTAGTAACCCGAGCGCGGCTGCGCACGCACCAGGCCTTTTTCTTCCAGCCGGTAATAGGCCTTGAAAGCGGTGGAGGCGCTCAGGCCGTGCTGCGCGGTGATGGTGCGTATCGAGGGCAGACGCGTGCCGGGAGCCAGGCGCCCGCTGCGGATGTCGGTCGCCAGCAGTTCGACCAGTTGTTCGTAGCGTTTCATAAAGTGTGTAGTGGGTGCGCCCGGCTTAGGCCGGCGCCCAATCTGATATTGCAATTTTCCGCTGTTTTTCATCTGATATGCTTTTTTCGTCGGCAACTGATGCTTACGCGGACTGGCCATGTGGGGCATGATCCCTTCATGCATGAGACCTGTTCTGGATATTCCTGGCTGCGTGCGTTGGCCCGGCATGCGCTGCCGGCCGCCCTGGCCTGGGCGGCGGCCGGCGCTGCCGTGGYGGCGCCGCCTCCCTTTGAAAACAGCATCGCCCAGCGCGCCATGGCCTGCACCGCTTGCCATGGGCCGCAGGGCCGCGCCGCGCCCGACGGCTACTACCCGCGCCTGGCCGGCAAGCCGGCGGGCTACCTCTACAACCAGCTGCTCAACTTTCGCGACGGGCGCCGCCACTACGGCCTCATGACGCAGCTGATTGAACCGCTGAGCGACGCCTACCTGATGGAGATCGCCACCTATTTCTCGCAGCTCGAAGTGCCCTACCCCGCGCCCCTGCCTGCCGCCGCCGCGCCCGAGGTGCTGCGCCACGGCCGCCAGCTGGTGCTGGAAGGCGACGCCGCGCGCCAGCTGCCGGCCTGCGTGCAATGCCACGGCCAGGCCATGACCGGCGTGGCGCCCGGCATCCCGGGCCTGCTGGGCCTGCCGCGCGACTACCTCAATGCGCAGCTCGGCGCCTGGAAGGCCGGCCAGCGCCGCGCGCACGCGCCCGACTGCATGAAGGAAGTCGTGGCCCGCCTGACCCTGGAAGACATCAATGCCGTGGCCAGCTGGGCGGCGGCGCAGCCCCTGCCCGCCAGCACCAAACCGGCCGCCAGCCTGCCGCCACTCCCCCCGGGCGCGAGCGCCATCACCTGCGGTAGCGCGACCGCGCCCACAGCAACGACTGCGGCCCCCGTGAAGACGCAAAAATGAAAAAAGCCTTGAAATTCGCACTCACCCTGGCGCTGCTCGCCGTGGGCGCCGGCGCGCTGGTCTGGGCCCTCAATGTGCGCGACGAAGTCGATGTGAAAGTGCCGGTGGCCGCGGCGGCGCCCAGCGAGAGCCTGGTCGCACGCGGCGCCTACCTGGCGCGGGCCGGCAACTGCCAGACCTGCCACACCGCCCAGGGCGGCCAGGCCTATGCGGGCGGACGCGGCATCGCCACGCCCTTCGGCACCGTCTTCACCTCCAACCTCACGCCCGACGACAAGACCGGAATAGGCGGCTGGTCGGCCTCCCATTTCTGGCGCGCCATGCACAACGGCCGCTCCAAGGACGGCCGGCTGCTGTATCCGGCCTTTCCCTACACCAGCTACACCCAGGTCACGCGAGAAGACTCGGACGCGCTGTATGCCTACCTGCGCAGCCTGCCTCCCGTGGCGGCGCCCAACCTGCCGCATGCGCTGCGCTTTCCCTACCAGTCGCAGGCCGCGCTGGCGGTCTGGCGCGCGCTCTTCTTCAGTCCCGGCGTCTATGAGGTCGACAGCGCGCGCAGCGCCGAGTGGAACCGCGGCGCCTACCTGGTCAAAGGCCTGGGCCACTGCGCGGCCTGCCACACGGCGCGCAACGTGCTGGGCGGCAGCGAGCAGGGCCTGGACCTGGCCGGCGGCCTGATCCCCATGCAGAACTGGTATGCGCCCTCGCTGGCCTCGCCTTATGAGGCCGGTGTGGGCGACTGGGACAAACAGCACATCGTGAGCCTGCTGAAAAACGGCGTCTCACCGCGCGCCTCGGTCACCGGCCCCATGGCCGAAGTCGTGCAGCGCAGCACCCAGTATTTGAGCGACGCCGACCTGGGCGCGATGGCGCAGTTCCTCAAAGAGCTGCCCCCTTCGCACACAGCGCCGCCCGAGCCGGCCGCCATCAAGACGCAGGGCGAGTCCGTGGAACGCGCCGCCAAGCTCTACGAGCAACACTGCGCCCAGTGCCACGGCGCCAAAGGCGAAGGCATTGCCAATGCCTACCCGGCACTGGCCGGCAACCGCGCCGTCACCATGGGCCAGGCCGCCAACCTCGTGCAGATCGTGCTCAACGGCGGCTACGCGCCGGCCACCGAAGGCAACCCGCGTCCCTTCGGCATGCCGCCCTTTGTCCTGGTGCTCAATGATGCCGACATGGCGCTGGTGCTCACACACATACGCCAGTCCTGGGGCAACCGGGCGAGTGAGATCACGCCGCTGGAGGTGAACCGGATACGGGCGAGTACGGGGCGGTAGGCAGTGGCCCTCTTCCGTTCGGGCTGGGTAGCCAGGCCCTTTGCTGTTGTGGCTGGCCCTTCGATACCTCAGGGCGAACGGAGAAACAAGCGAGAGGACTACCGGCTTACCATCCGGTCGCGTTTGGACAGCGACGGAAACATCCGGAACCAGGCCACCGCCACCAGCAGCGTGCCCACGCCGCCGGCCACCACCGAACCCACCGGTCCCAGCAGCGCAGCCGTAGCGCCGGACTCGAATTCACCGAGCTGGTTGGAAGCGCCTATGAACACCGAATTCACGGCGCTGACGCGGCCGCGCATCTCGTTGGGGGTTTCGATCTGCACCAAAGTCTGGCGCACCACCACGCTGACCATGTCGGCCCCGCCCGAGATGGCGAGCACGGCCAGCGACAGCGCAAAGCTGGTGGACAGGCCGAACACCACCATGCACAGACCGAACACGGCGACGGCCGACAGCATGGTCGGCCCGACGCGGCGCTCCAGCGGCCAGCGCGTGAGCAGTGCCGACATCAGCAAGGCGCCCGCCGCGGGCGCGCCGCGCAGCAGGCCCAGGCCCCAGGGCCCGACGTGCAGGATGTCTTTGGCGAACATGGGCAGCAGCGCCGTGGCGCCGCCCAGCAGTACCGCAAAAAGATCCAGCGACACGGCACCCAGCAAGGCCTTGCGCTGCCAGACGAACTCCACGCCGGCCAGCAACGTGCTCAGGGTCACGGGCTCACGCGGCGGCGGTGCGTGGTCGTAGCGCAGCACGGCGATCAGCCCGCAGCCGGTGGCGAACAGGCAGGCACAGGTGGCGTAAACCGCCGTGGCGCCGGCCACAAAAATCACGCCGCCCAGCGCCGGCCCGCCTATGATCGCCGCCTGCATGCCGGCCGAACTGAAAGCCATGGCGCGCGGCAGCATGGCGGGCGGCACCAGCACCGGGGTGAGCGCCTGCTGCGCGGGCATCTGGAAGGCGCGGGCCACACCAAGCAGAACCGACACCGCGAGCAACAATTCGCGCGAAGCCCAGCTGTGGTGGGCGCCCCAGCCCTGCGTGGCCGCTACCAGGATCATCGCCACCGTGCCCTGGGTGACCAGGCAGCCGGCGATGATGCGGCCGCGGTGCACCCTGTCGGCCACATGGCCCGCCACCAGGGTGAGCAGCAGCGCCGGCATGAACTGGTAGAGGCCCACCAGGCCCAGGTCCCAGGCGCTGCCGGTCAGCTCATACATCTGCCAGCCCACGGCCACCATGAGCATCTGGTTGCCAGTGGTGCCGAAAATCCGCGCGAACCACATGCGCATGTAGGCGCGCTGGCGGGTCAGTTCTTTAAACGTGTGTGTCGGCATGCGGGCGTGAAGCTTAACAGCGCAGTGTGAAGGCAGCACCCCAAGGGATATTGCGGCCTTCCAGGGGCGCCCCCGCCCGCCAGTTAACATGGAGGCATAACTACAGAGCAACACCCCAGGAGGTTTTATGCATCGCATCGTCATCGTCGGAGGGGGCGCCGGAGGGCTGGCGCTGGCCACGCAGCTGGGCAAGCGCCTGGGCAAAAAAGGCCTGGCCGAAATCACACTGGTGGATGCCGCCCGCACCCACGTGTGGAAGCCCCTGCTGCACCAGCTGGCCGCCGGCAGCTTCGACACCCACGCCGAGGAAATCGAATACCTGGCGCAGGCCCGCTGGAACCACTTCAAGTTCCGCCTGGGCAGCCTGACCGGCGTGGACCGCCAGAACAAGACGGTGCAACTGGCCGCCAGCCACGACGAAGCCGGCCGCGAAATCACCCCGGCCCAGCAGCTGGCCTACGACACCCTGGTGATTGCGGTGGGCAGCCAGACCAATGACTTCGGCACACCCGGCGCGGCCGAACACACCATCAAGCTGGACAGCCCGCAAGCGGCCAAGCGCTTTAACGACCGGCTGATCAACGCCTGCCTGCGCGCGCAGACCGTGCCGCGTATGGCCGGCAGCGGGCGCCTGACGGTGGCCATCGTGGGCGGCGGCGCCACCGGCGTCGAGCTGGCCGCTGAGCTGCATGCCGCGGCGCGGGTGCTGGCCAACTACGGTTTCGACCACATCCACCCTGAAAAAGACCTGCAGATCGTGCTGGTGGAAGCCTCGCCTCGCCTCTTGGCCCAGTTGCCCGAGCGCCTGAGCGAATCGGCCATGCGCGAGTTGCGCAAGCTGTCCATCGAGGTGCACACCAATGAAAAAGTCGTCGAGGTCACCGCCGACAGCCTGAAGATGGCCAGCGGCAAGGTGGTGCCCGCCAGCATCACGGTGTGGGCCGCCGGCGTGAAGGCGGCGGATTTTCTGCGCAGCCTGGGCGGCACGCCCGGAAGCGCCGAGGCGCTGGAGACCAGCAAGCTCAACCAGCTGATGGTCAACGGCAACCTGCAAACCACGCGCGATGCGAACATCTACGCCTTCGGCGATTGCGCCGCCTGCCAGCAGCCCGACGGCACCTGGGTGCCGCCACGCGCGCAGGCCGCGTACCAGCAGGCCATGTACCTGGCGCGCTCGCTGCAAGACCTGATCGCCGGCAAGCCGGTCGCGCCCTTTGTGTTCAAGGACCAAGGCTCACTGGTGTCGCTGTCCGAGTATTCATCGGTCGGCAGCCTGATGGGCAGCCTCACCAAGGGCAGCTTTTTTATCGAGGGCCAGCTGGCCAAATTCATGTACTGGGGCCTGCACAAGCAGCACCAGCTGGCGCTGGGCGGTTTCAAGAAGACCGCGCTGATCACGCTGTCTGAAATGCTGGACCGGACGCATCGCCCGCGCATCAAGTTGCATTGATAATCGGGGTTCGACCCGTCATTCATCTCGTCAACGCTCATCAACTTACCGGAGGGAACCATGGCAAAAGGACAGCAAAACAGCAACAAGATGGTCAAAAAACCCAAGAAGGACAGCTCGCCGCCCAAGCCGGTGTCTCCCGATGCGGTGCGCCCGACCATCGTCACGCAGGTCATTCCGCGCGGCAAGATCAAGGACAAATAAGCCGTGGCAGCCGGCACCGGCGACCCATCTGCGAATGCCCCGGCTGCTGCACAGCAGCCTGGCAATCCGCTGCACGGCGTAACGCTGGAGGCCATCGTCACTGCGCTTTCAGACCACTACGGCTGGGAAGACCTGGGGCGGCGCATCAATATCCGCTGCTTCACCAGCGATCCCAGCGTGGCTTCCAGCCTCAAGTTCCTGCGCAAGACGCCCTGGGCGCGCGAGAAGGTTGAAAGCCTTTACCTCTTCATGCTGCGGGAAGTCAAACGCAGTGGCCCCACGGTTCATAACTTTCCGCCGCCCAAGCCCAAGGGCTGACCCGGGGCCCGGTCCCGCAGCCGCTCTAGAGCGGGTTCGCAAACAGCAGCATCATCGCGATGCCCACGCCAATCAGGAAGTTGGCATCGATCAGGCCCGCCAACAGAAACATCTTGACCTGCAACGGCTCCATCATCTCGGGCTGGCGCACGGCGCCCTCCAGGAAGCGCCCGCCCATCGCGCCTATGCCCAGGCAAGCGCCTATGGCACCCAGGCCTATGATCAATCCACATGCAATGGCAATGGCACCTGCGTCAGTCATGGTTTCTCTCCTTGGTTAAAAACTTTGTTGATGGCTGAATCATGAAGGCCGGCACGCCGCCAAACAATGACCTCGCAGGTAATGGCGCCGCAGCCGCCGGCTTGGTCCTGCTGCATGCCGACGACAGCCTGCTGGTGCTGGACAAGCCCGCGGGCCTGCTTGCTGTGCCTGGGCGCGGCGAAGGCAAGCAGGACTGCCTGAGCGCCCGCGTGCAGGCGGTTTACCCCGATGCGCTGGTCGTGCACAGGCTGGACCAGGCCACCTCGGGCCTGATGCTGATGGCGCGCGGCGCGGCCATGCAGCGCGCGCTGAGCCTGGCCTTTGAAGGCCGCGAGGTCGGCAAGCGCTATCTGGCCGTGGTGGAGGGAGCCCTGGCTTCGCCGCGACCCTCGGATGGCGATGACGGCTGGGGCCTAATAGACCTGCCCATCATCGTGGACTGGCCGAATCGCCCGCTGCGCATCATTGACGCCGAACGCGGCAAGCCCAGCCAGACCCGCTGGCGCGTGCTGGCCTTTGACGCAGTGGCCAACACCACGCGCGTGGAACTTGAGCCGGTCACCGGTCGCTCCCACCAGCTGCGTGTACACCTGAAAGCGCTGGGCCATCCCATCCTGGGCGATGCCCTGTACGCCCCTGCCGAGGTGCAGGCCAAGGCGCCGCGCCTCTTCTTGCATGCCGCGGCGCTGCGTTTCACGCACCCGGCCAGCGGCTTGCCGATGTCGTTTGAAAGCGCTCCCGGGTTTTAGCGGCGCCGGCAGCCCGGGCTTGCCGGCGCTAACATGAGGCCATGAAACACCTCACCCTCCTCACAGGCGCATCACGCGGCATGGGCCTTTCCATGGCGCGCCAGTTGCTCAGCGCCGGCCACACCGTGCTGTGTATCTCCCGCACTTCAGCGCCCGAACTGGACGCACATGCCAGGCATGTGGGCGCCACGGTGCTGCAATGGGAGCATGACCTGGCCGACAGCGGCTCCCTGGCCGGCAAACTGGAAAATTGGCTCAAGGATTCGCAGGCCGAACAAGCCTGGGCCAGCGCCACGCTGATCAACAACGCGGGCGTGATCCCTCAAATCGCCCCGCTGAGCGCGCTAGGCGCCGACGACCTGGCCCGCGCGCTGCGCGTCGGGCTGGAGGCCCCCATGCAAATCACCGCCGCCTTCCTGCGCGCCACCGGCGACTGGAAAGCGCCGCGCAAGGTGCTCAATATTTCATCAGGCCTGGGACGCCGCGCCATGGCCTCGCAAGCAGCCTACTGTGCGGCCAAGGCCGGCATGGACCACTTCACGCGCAGCCTGGCGCTGGACGAAGCCCTGAAGCCGCTGGGCGCCAAGGTCTGCTCGCTCGCACCCGGTGTGATAGACACCGGCATGCAGGAACAGCTGCGCGCGGCGCCGGCCGAAGCGTTCCCCGACCGGGCCTCGTTTGTAGGCCTGAAGACCGGCGGCTCGCTGACCTCGCCCGACGATGCGGCGGCGCGCATCATTGCCTTCCTGGCGCGGCCGGATTTCGGAACAAACCCGGTCGCAGACGTAAGGGATTAAAGCCACCAGCGGGGGCCGCGGAACCGGCTTTGCCGGGCCGCAGGCGCCGCCCCCTCGAGGGGGGAACAGGCTACACGAAGTGAGCCTGGAAGGGGGTGGGCTATTTCACCCGGACGGGGGTGTTCAATAGACCTCGGGGACGACGATGTCTTGGGGCACCGGGTTGCGCACATAGTCCTCGTGGCGCACGCGCTCCGGCAGCACGATGGCCGGGTGCTCCGTTTCCTGGTAGGGCATCTGCTGCAGCAGGTGGTGTATGCAGTTCAGGCGCGCCTTTTTCTTGTCGACGGCCTGCACCACCCACCAGGGGGCTTCGGGAATGTGGGTGCGCTCCAGCATGATTTCCTTGGCCTTGGTGTATTCCTCCCAGCGCCGGCGCGATTCGAGGTCCATGGGACTGAGCTTCCACTGCTTGAGCGGGTCGTGGATGCGGCCCAGGAAGCGCAAGTGCTGCTCTTCGTCGGAGATGGAGAACCAGTACTTGATCAGCTGTATGCCGGAGCGGCCCAGCATTTTTTCAAATTCGGGCACAGTACGGAAAAATTCCTCGTACTGCTCGTCGGTGCAAAAGCCCATGACGCGCTCCACGCCGGCACGGTTGTACCAGCTGCGGTCGAACAGCACGATCTCGCCGGCCGCCGGCAGGTGCGACACATAACGCTGAAAATACCACTGCGTGCGTTCGCGGTCATTCGGGGCCGGCAGCGCCGCCACGCGGCATACGCGCGGGTTGAGCCGCTGGGTGATGCGTTTGATGACGCCGCCCTTGCCGGCCGCGTCGCGGCCTTCAAAAAGAATGACCACCTTGTGGCCGGTGGCGACCACCCAGTCCTGCAGTTTCACCAGCTCGGCCTGCAGGCGGAACAACTCGCGGAAATACTGCCGGCGGTATTCCTTGTCCCTGGCCGCATCCTGTGGGCTGCGGGCGCGGTCCTCACCGATGAGCTCGTCCACGGTGCGGTCTTCGATCTCCATCTCCAGCTCTTCGTCGAGGCTGTCGATCAGGTCGTTGCGGATACGCCGCATTAAATCTTCGTCGCTTGAAATCAAGGGTATCTCCCGCAAAAGCCAAAAACCGGACGCCGAAACCGGCAACACGCCAGCTTAGAGGCCTTCCGTGGCAATTTGATGAAAAACCCCGCTTCGCGCGGCAAGCCCGGCAGACGACTGGGATCAGGATTTCTTGAGGATCTCGTAGATCTCGTCCTTGACCTTGAGCCGCCGTTTCTTCAGGTCTTCCAGCGCCTCGTCGGTGATGGCGCCCACACCCTGCTCATAGCGGGCGATGGCGTGGTTGTCGGTGTCGTACTGGGTGAAGAGGCTGGCAAAGTGTGGGTCGGACACCTTGAGGCTGCGCATTTTCTGCAGGTATTCCGGAAACTCGTGCGCCAGGTCGTGATTCAGCAAGTCCATGGGAAGCTCCTTGTAGGGCCGGTGAAACAGCTTAGTCCCGAACCACCAGCACCGGCAAGTGGGCATGTGACAGCACCTGGGCCGTGACGCTGCCCAGCACCAGCTTTTCAAGCCCGCGCCGGCCGTGCGAGCCCATGACGACGAGATCGGCGCCAACCGATTCGGCGGTGTCCAGGATGCCGCGGTAGATTGCATGGCCTTCAACCACCGAACCGGTGGCGGTGATGCCCACCCCGGCGAAAGCCTGCTTGGCGGTCTTGATGGCCTCGTTGGCTTCGGCAGTGGCGGCACCCAGGTATTCGGCCTGGCCGTAGGCGAAGTCGGTGCCCACCCCGGTGAAGGCATAGGGATCAATGACGTAGATGACCGTTACTTCGGTCTTGAAGGCCTGCGCGATGGCCAGCGCGTTGCCCAGGGCTTTTTGCGAGGTGGCCGAACCATCCACGGGAACCAGAATGTGCTTGTACATGATGGAATCTCCTTAGAGCATGAACAGGTTCTTAAGCCCTGGATGGATTCTCAGGCACCAGCCCCTCCCGGGTCAATGCCGACAGGGCCTGCCCGCTGAAGGGCCAGCCTTGCATCATTTATAAATCATGGCACCCGGGGGGCGCCGTCAGACAAAGCGCCGAAAACCGGCGGCCTGGCTGATCGGCTTGGGCTATTCGGCCTTGATGTTGGCCGACTTGGCCAGCTGCGCGTAGCGCGCGAGGTCGGCCTTGATCAGCTTGGACAGCGCCGCGCCGTTGCCCGACAAGGGCTCGACACCGGCGCCCGAGAGGTTTTCCTTCACTGCGGGTTCGGCCAACACCTTCTGCACGTCCGCATAGATCTTCGCGACCACTTCCGGCTTCATCTTGGCCGGGCCCATGAGCGCATACCAGATGGAAAAATCCAGTGGCTTGAGGCCCTGCTCTTCAAACGTGGGCACCTGGGGCATCAGCGGGTAGCGCGTGGCGGTCGACACACCGATGGCATTGAGCTTGCCGGTCTTGATGTGGGGCGCAGCAAGGTTGGCGCTCAGGATGGCCAGTTGCACCTGGCCGCCCACCACGTCGGTCAGGGCCGGGGCGCAGCCCTTGTAGCCCACGTTGGTGGCGGCGACGCCGGACTTCTGCTTGACCAGCTCCATCACAAAATGCTGGGGCGTTCCGACGCCGCAGGAGCCATAGCTCAGCCCCGTCGGGTTGGCCTTGGAATAGGCTACCAGGTCCTTGAGGTTTTTGATGTTGGTGCTCTCGTGCGACACCAGCGCGATCGGCGTGAGGCCCAGCAGCATGATGGGCGTCAGGTCCTTCTCGGGGTCGTAGTTGAGCTTGCCGTTGACGGCCGGGTTGACCACCATGGTGCTGTTTTGCAGCAGCAGCGTATAGCCGTCCGGCGGCGCGTGCACCACGGCCTCGGTGCCGATGTTGCCGGAGGCGCCCGCGCGGTTGTCCACCGCGACACCCTGCCCCCACATGGCCTGCAGGCGCGCGCCTATCTGCCGCGCCAGGATGTCGGAGCCGCCGCCCGTTCCGTAGGGCACGATGACGCGCACGGCGCGCGACGGGTAGTCCTGCGCCATCGCCTGGGTCGCACCCAGGCAGCTCAGGGACATAACGGCGGCCAGTGCCAGCAATCTCGGGAATTTCATGGTGCGCCTTTTTGTTGCGGGTGTGTTTCGATGAAGAAAGGATGACTCAGCGATTGCTCACCGATTACTCGACGGCCCCAACGGCCCGGCTCCATAACTCCCAGGGCCGCATGACCTGGCCTTCGTTGGTGTTCATGGCCTTGTCGGCTTCTTCAGGGGTCAGGAATTCAATCGGGCCCAGCGCATGGGCAGTGAGCTGCAGTTTGGCGTTTTCCTCGGCGTAGACAGCACGATAGACCGCGCGCTCCAGCGAGGGGGCCACTACGGTGGAGCCGTGGCCGCGCATCAGCACGCAGGTATGCTGGCCCAGCGCCTTGGCCAGGTCCTTGCCCAGGCCCGTGTCGCGGATCAGCAGGTCGGTGTTGCCGTTGGACTCGCGGATTTCATACAGCGATGATCCGCTGCCCAGAAAACCGCTCATATGGAAGATGGGGCGCAGGCGCTGGCCGGTCACGCCGAAGGGAATCACGCTGGGCGAATGGCTGTGCACCACGGCCATCACGTCGGGCCGCGCGCGGTAGATCTCGCCGTGGATGAAGCGCTCGAGGTAGGACCGCAACGTGGACGGTACTGCCAGGTCGCCGTTGAGGTCATACGCCAGGATGTCGGCTTTTTTCACCAGTCCCGGCGCGCGGTTGCACGACAGCAGGAAGTGATCGGGCGACTTGTCGTGGCGAACGCTCACATGGCCGAAGCCATCGACCACACCCCGGTCATGAAGGATGCGGTTGGCAATCACCAGTTTTTCAACGAGCGCGGGATCGGGCGCGGCAAGCGTCATGAAGTGTCCTTATCAGCAACGGCCGGAACGCCGTTTTTAATAAGCATACATATTACATTCAGAATTTTCCGGGCGAATGATGAAACACGGAGGGTAAACCCGCCCTGCTCCGTCAATCGCCGGCTTCCCGGCTGTGCCTCAGGGCTCGATCTTCACACCCTTCCAGAAGGCGATGTGGCCCTTGATGTTCTCGGCCTCGGGCTTGGGGTCGGGGTAATACCAGGCGGCGTCGGTGTTCATTTCGCCGTTGACCAGCAGCGAGTAATAGCTGGCCTGCCCTTTCCAGGAGCACATGGTGTGGTGGTTGCTGAAGGTGACGTAGTCGCGGTTGAGCGAGCTTTCGGGGAAATAGTGGTTGCCTTCCACCACCACGGTGTCGTCGCTTTGCGCAATCACTGCGCCGTTCCAGATGGCTTTCATGGGAATGTCTTTCTGCGTGTGCGAATACGGATACGGATGCGGATCGGGGGGAAAACAGGGGCCAATGCTACGCCCCCACGGGCGGGCTTGCGGGCTCAGGGCCTATTCTCGCTGCCCCGCACGTGTCGAGGCCGAAACGCGGACAGAAAAAAGCCGGTGACGCGCACCGGCTTTTAGCGAAGCTTGAGGAAGACCGAGCAGCCGTCAGTCGTGGCCCTTGCCATGTTTCTCGCCGCGGCCCTGGTCGTCGCCATGCCCGCCCTTGTGCTTGCTCTTCTTGTGCTTGCCGCGCTCGAAGTCCTCATCACCCTGGACCTTCACAAAATACACCGGCTGGCCGCAAGCGTTGTACTTCGCGCAATGCTTGGACCACTTTTTCGCATGGCCGGGAGGCACATGCAGGTACAGGGGCGGCTGCTGCACCACCACCGCCGGGCGCTGGATGATGACGGGCTGCGCATAAATCACCGGCGGCGGCGGCGCGGTGCCGATTTCAATCCGGCCGTAAACGCCGGGCGACAGCGCTCCTTCCACCGTGGCGTTTGCATAAGGGCCTGCGGCCAGGGCCGCGCCAGTCCACAGTGCGGACAGCGCAAAGACACCAGCCGCTAGCAAAGGGATTTTGTATTTTTTCATGGTGGGAGTTTTCGTTGTTAACAAACCTAAGAGACGCCTCCCTCCAAGCCAACAGGGGCCGCGGAACCGGCCTTGGCCTGTCCTGAGCTTGTCGAAGGGCCGGGCCGCAGGCGCAGCGCCCCCTCGGGGGGCAGGGAGCTACACGCAGTGAGCGACCGTGGGGGCCTCGATGTTAGGCGGCCATACGAAGGTTTTTGCCCTCAACGATTACCTTGGAACCCACAGCGACGGCGCTGGACAGCTCCATATTGCGCACCGTGCCGTCATCCATGCGCACGCGCACTTCATACACGGTCACCTTCTTCATGTTCTTTTCGATCTGGTTGCCGGCAAAGGCGCCACCGGCCACGCCCAGCACGGTCATTGCCGTCTTGCCGTTGCCGCCGCCCACCTGGTTGCCCAGCAGGCCGCCGACCACGCCGCCGGCCACTGTGCCCAGGCCTATGGTGGTGTTGCCGACGTCCACGCCGTTGACCTTGCCCTGGCGTTGCACCGGCGTCACGGCTTCCACCGTGCCGCAAGTTGCGCAGACGTTGGCCCTTGGCGAAGCCTGGGCCACCACGGTCGGGGTGGTGTGCGGCTTGGCGGCTTGCGGCTTGGGCGTGTCGGCCGCCAACTTGGCGACTTTCGCGGGCTCATTCACAGGCGCGGCAGCCGAACCGTTCGGATACGCATCGGAGCGGTTGACGACCAGCGCGGCGGCCAGCGCCATGACGGTCACGCCGAGCACGGCAACGATGGCGACAAGCGCCTTGCTGTGCTGCAGGCGCTGGGAAAACCCCGGCTGGGCAGGCTGGATGGCGGGAGCATTGCTGACTTGGTTGTTGGTATCCATGATGGACTCCTTCTGTGTGAGTCCCAGTTGTAACCATGCCGCTTGATACATCCTGTAGGACGAGGTGACATTCGTAAGGAAAGCTTTCCGAATCGTCCTGAAAGTGTGCGTTTATGCGCACATTGGCCTGCCTTTATCTCGTCCTCACGCAGGCTTGACCGGCGCTTTACACAGCCCCGCCGGGGTGCGTGGGGTCCACCCAAAGCACGGTGTCGGGTTTCTCGACGGGTTCGATCTCCAGGTTGACGGCCACCGCCTCGCCGTCGCTGCGGCACAACACACATTCCAGAACCTCGGTCGGGCTGGCGTTGATTTCCTGGTGCGGCACATAGGGCGGCACATAAATAAAGTCGCCCGGGCCCGCTTCCGCGGTGAACTCCAGGCGCTCGCCCCAGCGCATGCGGGCCTTGCCGCGTATCACATAGATCACGCTTTCCAGGTGGCCGTGGTGATGGGCGCCGGTTTTGGCGTCGGCATGGATGGTGACGGTGCCGGCCCACAATTTCTGTGCACCCACGCGGGCGAAGTTGATGGCGGCGCGCCTGTCCATGCCCGGCGTCTGCGCCGTGTTGCTGTCAAGCTGGTTGCCCGCGATCACTCGTACGCCGTCATGCTTCCACGGCGGGTCGGCCTGGCCCTGGGCGTGCGGATGTGTGTGCCCGGGACCGTGCGAATGGTCGTGGTCGTGGGGATGGTGCGGCAGCGTAGGGTCGCCGGTGGGATCGTTGCTCATGCCGCCAGCGTACACCACCGGCGTCTCATCAGTCCAGAACCCGGTCGGCCAGAAGCCGCCCCTTGAGTAGCCCCTTACTTGTAGCGCTCGCGCGCCAACGCCGCGCCCTGCGCCAGGGCCTGCAGTTTTTTCAGTGCCACTTCGCGGTCCATGGGCGCCAAGCCGCAATTGGTGCAAGGCAGCAAGCGGTTTTTGGGCACGTACTGCAGCGCTTTGCCAATCGTGTCGGCCACCTGCTCGGGCGTTTCAATCTCGTCGCTGGCCACGTCGATCACGCCAACCATCACGTCCTTGCCTTCGAGCAGCGCCATCAGGTGCGGCGGCACATGCGAGTGGTAGCACTCCAGGCTGACCTGCTGGATACTGCTTTTGGCCAGCGCCGGGAACACGGTTTCGTACTGCCGCCATTCCTCGCCCAGCGAAGCCTTCCAGTCGGTGTTGGCCTTGATGCCGTAGCCGTAGCAGATGTGCACGGCCGTCGTGCAGGTGAGGCCCCGGGCCGCAACTTCCAGCGCCTTCACGCCCCAGTCGGCGGCGTCCTTCATGTAGACGTTGAAAGCCGGTTCGTCGAACTGGATGATGTCCACGCCGTCGGCCTGCAAGGCCAGCGCCTCCTGGTTCAGCAACTCGGCGAAAGCCATGGCCATCTTGACCTTGTCGCCGTAAAACCGGTCGGCCACGGTGTCGACAATCGTCATGGGGCCGGGCAAGGTGAATTTGATTTTTTTGCCGGTGTGCGCTCGCAGCAACTGCGCCTCGGCCGCATGCACACGGCCCTTGAGCTTCAGCGCGGCCACCACCTGCGGCACCATGGCGTCGTAGCGGTTGTCGCGTATGCCCATCTTGACCTTGTGCTCGAAGTCTATGCCTTCGACCTGCTCGAGGAAGCCGTGCACAAAGTGCTGGCGTGACTGCTCGCCGTCGCCTATCACGTCCAGGCCCGCGTCTTCCTGCGCCTTGATCCACAGCAGCGTGGCATCGGCCTTGGCCTGCTTGAGCGCCTCGCCCTCGGCCTTCCACTGCGGCCAGAGCTTGTTGGTTTCGGAGAGCCAGGCGGGTTTGGGCAGGCTGCCGGCAATGGTGGCGCTGAAAAGCGGGCTTGCGGAGGGCTTTGTCATAGGCTTGTTGTTCCTTGTCTCAATCATTGTCGTTCGCGGCCAGTGCCTCAAAAGAATTCACGGGCCAGCAGTTCATAAGAGCGGCGGCGAGCGACCGGATCATGCGCCCAGGTAATCACCACCAGCTCTTCAACCCCCAGTGTATTGGCCAGAGCCCGCAGTTTGGCGGCGACTTGCAGGCCGCTGCCGACCAGCGCATTGGCCCGGAGCTTGTCGGCCTCCACCTGCTCGGCCGGTGTGTAGGGGCGCTGCGCCACTTCCTGGGGCGAAGGCAGGGCCGCAAGCGCGCCGCGGTTGCGGTCTATCTTCCAGCGCTCCCGGCCCGAGAAGTGGTGCCAGGCCTCTGCTTCCGTATCCGCCGCGAGCGCCCACACGCAAAGCACGGCCTGCGGTGCGGGATGGCGAGGGCTGGGCCGGTAGTTGGCGCGGTAGAGTTCCAGCGCCTGCTCCGCGCCCTGGCCGTCGGTGATGAAATAGGCAAACGCATACGGCAGGCCGTAATGCGCCGCCAGTTGCGCGCCGTAGTCGGAGCTACCCAGCATCCACATCTCGGGCGTGCTTGGGCCCATGGGGTTGGCCGTCACGCCGCGGCCCGGGTGGCCTTCGGGCAGGTCGATGCCGGCCAGCCAGGCCTGCAGCTCGCGCACCTGGATCGGAAAATTGTCGGCCGATTGGCGCGGGTCGCTGCTGAGCAGCCGCGCCGTGCGCATGTCGGAACCCGGCGCGCGCCCCACGCCCAAGTCTATGCGACCCGGCGCCAGGGCCTCAAGCACGCGAAACTGCTCGGCCACCTTGAGCGCCGCGTAGTGCGGCAACATCACGCCGGCGCTGCCCACGCGTATGCGGCTGGTGGTCGCGGCGATGGCCGCCATCAGCACCTCGGGCGCGGAGCCGACGATGGTCGGGTGGCTGTGGTGCTCGCTGACCCAGAAGCGGCGGTAGCCCAGCGCTTCGCAGTGGCGGGCCAGCTGCAGGGTTTCACGGATGGACGCGTCTTCCGTGCGGCCGGTGACGGCGACGGACTGGTCGAGGACGGAGAGATGCATGGTCGGGTGACTATAGCCAGAGCGCTTAAATCCCGCTCGGCCAGGGTTACCGGCCGCCGCTCTGTTCCAATAGAGGGTTAGTTCCCGTCCAGACCCGAGATAAAGAATCAAACCCTATGGCACTCAAAGCCACCATTTACAAAGCCCAGCTGGCCCTGTCCGACATGGACCGCGGCATCTACGCCGACCACAGCGTGACGATTGCGCGCCACCCGTCGGAAGCCGATGAGCGCATGATGATTCGCCTGCTGGCCTTCGCGCTCAATGTGCCTGCCGACGACAAAAAGGGCAACCTCGAATTCGCCAAGGACTTGTGGGACGTGGACGAGGCCGCGCTCTGGCACAAGGACTACACCGAACAGATCCTGCACTGGATAGACGTGGGCCAGCCCGACGACAAACGCCTGATGAAGGCCGCGGGCCGCGCCGAGCGCGTCAGCGTCTACAGCTTTGCCAGCAGCACGCCGGTCTGGTGGAAGAACATTGCATCCAAACTCACGCGCGCCGCCAATCTCGTGGTCTGGCAAATAGACGCGACCGAAAGCCAGGCGCTGGCCAAGCTCGCGGAGCGCAGCATGCAGCTGCAAGTGACGGTGCAGGACGGCACGGTCTGGATGAGCACCGCGCTGGGCTCGGTGGAAATCACGCCGCGGCGGCTGACGGCCGGCGAATAAAAACTAAGCCGTCGCGGAAGGCCCGGCGTTGGCATCCTGGCGCTGATAAGGCGGCAGCTTGGCACCGCAATGAAAGCAAAAATCCGCCTCGGGCAGGTGGCCTTCGGTCAGGCACTCGTGGCAGGTGCGGGTGGTCGGCAACGGCAGGCGCTGCAAGCGCCGCTCCGCCGCCATCTCGGCCGTCACGATGCCGGTGGGCACCGCCAGAATGCCCCAGCCCAGCAGCATCATGAATGACGAGATCAACCGGCCCAGGTCCGTCTTGGGCGTGATGTCGCCAAAGCCCACGGTAGTGACCGTGCTGATCGCCCAGTAGACCGAGGTCGGGATGCTGGTAAAGCCATTGGACGGCCCTTCGACCACATACATCACGGTGCCCATCACCAGCACCATCATGACCACGGCGGAGAGGAACACCAGGATCTTGCGCCCGCTGGCGGCCAGCGCCCGGCCCAGGGACTGGTACTCGGCCACATAGGCCGCGAGCTTGAAAATCCGGAACACGCGCAGCAGCCGCAGCACGCGCACATCAATCAGCGCGTGCAGCTCAGGGAAGAACAACGCCAGGTAGGTCGGCAGCACCGCGATCAGATCGATGATGCCGAAAAAGCTGGTCGCGTACTGCAGCGGCTTGCGCACGCAGGCCAGGCGCGCCAGATATTCTGCGGTGAACAGCAGCGTGAAGATCCACTCGACCACCGCGAAGGCCCGCCCATGCGAGGCATGGATGGCCTGCACGCTGTCGGCCATCACCACGGCAATGCTGACCAAAATAAGAACGATCAGCGCCTTGTCGAACAGCCGCCCCGCGCGGGTGTCGGCCTCGAAGATGATGGTGTACAGGCGCAGCCGCCAGCCGGCCAGCGGCTTGTCGTCGAAGTCTTGCAGTGTGGGTGGGGCAGGTTTGGCCATTGTGTCAACAGGCTCTCCAGAAAGAGGGCGCAGCGGCCGAAAGGCACTAGCCCTGCTCGGCCTCCTGCAGCGCGCGCCACATGACTTTGCCCGAGCCGCTTTTGGGCAGCGCATCGACAAACTGCACCACGCGCGGGTATTTGTAAGCCGCCATGTTATCCCGGCACCAGCTGATGATGTCGTCCTCGCTGGTATTGCCCCTGGCGGCGGGGCGCAGCACCACCACCGCCTTGACGGTTTCGCCGCGGTAGGCGTCGCGGGTCGAGATGATGCAGGCTTCCTGGATCGCCGGGTGCTTGAACATCAGGGCCTCCACCTCGGCCGGCCAGACCTTGAAGCCCGAGGCGTTGATCATGCGCTTGAGCCGGTCGGTGATGAAGAAGTAGCCCTGCTCGTCCATGCGGCCCAGGTCGCCGGAACGAAAGAAGCGCTTGCCGTCGATTTCGATAAAAGCCTGCTCCGTTGCGTCCGGGCGTTTCCAGTAGCCCCGGAATATTTGCGGACCGCTCATGATGATTTCGCCCTGCTCGCCCTGCGGCACTTCCTGGAGCGTGATCGGGTCGACCACGCGCGCGTCGCAACTCATGAAAGGCACGCCCAGGCATTGCTGCTTGGTGGCGTCATAGGGATTGCTGTGCGAGGGCGCGGCCGTTTCCGTAAGGCCGTAGCCTTCGGCAAAGCGCAGGCCGTATTGCTCCCAGAGGCGCTGCGCCACCGCCTGCGGCATGGCCGCGCCGCCACCGCCTATATACACCAGGCTGCTCAGGTCGAACTCCGCAAAGTTGGGACTGGCCAGCAGGTCTATGACCATGGTGGGAATGTTGGTCCAGTGCGTCACACGCCAGCGCGAGATCAGGCGCCCGGCCAGTTCGCGGTCCCAGCGCGGCATGATGACCAGTGTCGCGCTGCCGTAAATGGACGCATGCATCACCGACACCATGCCGGTGATATGGAACATGGGCACCACGGACAGCGTCACGTTCTCAAAGGTGCTGCCGCCCCACAGGCAACTGGCCACCGCGTTGTGCATGATGCTGGAATGGGGGTGCATGCAGCCCTTGGGCAGGCCGGTGGTGCCGCTGGTGTAGGGCAGCACGGCCAGGTCCTGCGGCGTGGCGGTGTGCGGCGGCAGCTCGCCTGCTTCCAGCGCGGTGTTCGACGTCGCGTCGGCCCAGTCGATCACGCTGCCGCCTTCAAGCACCGGCAGCGCATGGCGCGTGCCCAGCCATTCGCGCCAGGCCGGGGGCATGGCGGCATCGCCCTCGCCTTCCGCAGCCAGGTCGAAAGCATCGCTGTAATGGGTGACCACCATATGTGACAGCCGTTCGCCGGGTGCCAGTTGCGCGTTGGCCCTGGCAAGTTCAGGCGCGAGATCGGCCGCCGTGATGGCGACTTTCGCATCGGGATCGGCGATGTAGTGCTTGAGCTCCTCCGCCCGGTTCATGGGGTTGACCGGCACCACCACCGCATTGGCGCGCAGGATGGCAAAGTGCGCGATCACCCACTGCGGGCAGTTCTGCATGTTGAGCACCACGCGGTCGCCGCTGCGCACGCCCAGGCTGTGCAGCGTGGCGGCCAGGCGCTCGGCCTGGCGCATGACTTCGGCGTAGCTGAGCACGCGGTTGAAGAACACCAGCGCGGGCTTGTCGGGAAAACGCAGCGCGCTGACCGCGAGGTTGTGCCACAGCGAAGTGGCCGGCGGCGTGATGCTGTGCGGCAGGCGCCTGGGCCACACCTGGTGGTGCAAGGTATGCGGGGTCGTGGCGGGAACGGCCTGGCCGGTATCGGATTCAAGGGTCAAGAAGGGCTCCAGGCAACTGCTGACTTGGGGGCTTCAGCCTACCCCGAGTCCGCGTCGCCCACATCCGGGAAGCTCCCGATAAAACACTGTCACTTGAGCGACCGGTGCAGATAGCCCAATACGCGCCCGACATCATCTGTGGTATCTGCCAAAGAATTCATATCCGCAGATTACGCAGATTTACACAGATAAAGGCAGTCATGATGCAACGCCGTGTGACCGGCCTGTGGAGACAGGCATGAAGTCCCGACTACAAACGCCTTCTCTTCAATCTGYATAAATCTGCGTAATCTGCGGATAAATCCAGATGACAAACGACGCGGCTGTCCGCCCCCACATTCCCCGTCCTGGTGCATCCGGCCACCCAAAAAGCCGCAAGCCGGTGCACAGGCACGCCAGCCAGGTGCACATATCTTGCATACCAAATAGTGACAAATTCAACAAAATCACCCCAGGAAGGGGTAAATGCCGGACACAAAAAATAAGAAGAAGGTATAGGCTGACAAGGTCAACGGTTCAAGCCGGATACGCCTATCTGGAAACCGTGCAGGCCTTGCCAGCCCCTTTTTTGCACCGGAAACCGGACTTCCGTTTTCCGGCCAAAGATTGGCACAAGACTTGCACTCAAGATTCCGGATTCAGGTCGCATCGGCGCAAATCGGTATGACTTTTACAACCCACGGAGCGTGCCATGACCTCAAGTAAATTCCTGCTTTCGCTGACCCTGACGGTTCTTTCACTCCTGTCGAGCTTTGGCGTCCATGCGCAAAGCGCCCTGGACACCATCCTCAAGAACAAGAAAATCACCATCGCGGTTCCGCCCGACTTTCCGCCTTATGGCTCCATGGGGGCGGACTTCAAGATTCAGGGCCTGGACGTCGACATGGCCAACTACATCGGCGCCAAACTGGGCGTGACGGTCGATGTGATTCCTGTCAGCAGCGCCAATCGCATTCCCTACCTGCAGACGAAAAAGGCATCGCTGGTGATCGCAACCCTGGGCAAAAACCCGGACCGCGAAAAGCAGATCGACTTTGCCGGCGCGTATTCGCCCTTTTTCCAGGCAGTCTTCGGCCCAAGAACGCTCAACATCAAGAGCTTCACCGACCTGGCGGGAAAAACCATTGGCGTGACGCGCGGCTCGGTCGAGGACGAGGAACTCAACAAGCTGGCCCCCTCGGGCACCGATATCCGCCGCTTTGACGACAACTTCAAGACGGTGAACGCCTTCACCGCCGGCCAGGTGCAGCTCATCGCCACGGGCGCTTCCGTTGCGGGCAACATCATGAGCAAGAGCCCACAGCTGCGCACCGAGTACAAGCTGCTGCTCAAGGAGAGCCCCAACTTTATCGGCGTACCCAAAGGAGAAGACACGCTTCGCCTGACGGTCAACGGCATCCTTGCCGAGGCCAAAAAGAACGGCGACCTGGACAAGATTTCGCTCAAATGGCTGGGACGCCCCGCGGGCGATTTGCCGCAATAAATTCACGCGACCGGTAGGACACCATCCTCCGAGAAAACCCTGATGTGATACACCAATCTTGTATACAAATATTGAGTTAACTCATCTACATTTGCACCATGGCCACCGCCCCCGACATCAGCAACCGCATCATCGAAGCCGTGATGGCGCAAAAGCTCGCTCCCGGCTCGCGCCTGGGCGAGCAGCAGCTGGCCATGCTGTTTGACTGCAGCCGCACCATCGTGCGCGAAGCGCTGACCCGTCTTGCGGTGCGCGGCATCGTCACCGTCAGCAGCCGGCGCGGCTGGTATGTGATCGAGCCCTCCCAGGAAGAAGCGCGCGAGGCCTTTGAAGCGCGCCGCGTCATCGAGATGGGCCTGATCCGCTGCACCACCGACGTCAGCAAGGCCGCCATCAAGCAGCTCAAGACGCACCTGACCCGCGAGAAAGCCGCCATCAAGGGCGACGACGTGGGCCTGCGCAGCTTTCTGCTGGGCGACTTCCATGTCTGCCTGGCCGAATGCCTGGGCAACAGCCTGCTGGCCGACACACTGCGCGACTTCACGGCGCGCACCACCCTCATCGCCATGCTTTACCAGTCTTCGCACGATGCGGAGCAGTCCTGCGAAGAGCATGTGCTCATCGTGCAGGCACTGGAAAAAGGCGACCTGGCGAAAGCCGAAAAACTCATGCAGGCCCATATCGGCAGCGTGCAGGCCGCGCTCAAGCTCCAGGCCGGCGGCGGCGACCCGCTGGCGCAGCTGCGCAGCGCGCTCAGCCCGCTCGATGCGCAGGCCGTCGCCGGCAAGCCGGCACCCACCCCATCTTCCCGTGTTCGCAAAACCGGCCGCAACGCGGCCAAACCCCCAGAAGATTCCTCAACCTACCTTGGAGCCCTGCTATGAAGTCCAGCAAACGCGTTTTTTCTTTTGCCCTCGCCGCAGCCGCGGTGCTGGCCGCCACCGGCGCCCACGCGCAAACCGCGCTGGACGACATCATGAAAGCCAAGGAAATCAAGATCGCCATCCCGACCGACTTTCCGCCCTACGGCATGGTCGGCACTGACCTGAAACCACAGGGCCTGGACGTGGAGATGGCCGGCTACATCGCGCAAAAGCTCGGCGTCAAGGTGGAACTCGTTCCCGTGACCAGCGCCAACCGCATCGCCTACCTGCAAACCAAAAAAGCCGACCTGGTGATCTCCACGCTGGGCAAAACCGCGGAGCGCGAAAAAGTCATCGACTTCACCGCCGCCTACACCCCCTTCTTCCAGGCCGTGTTTGGCCCCAAGAGCATGAGCATCAAGTCGTTTGCCGACCTCAACGGCAAAACCATCAGCGTCACGCGCGCCGCCATCGAAGACCAGGAGCTGAGCAAGGTCGCACCTGCCGGTACCGACATCAAGCGCTTTGAAGACAACAACACCACGGTATCGGCCTACACCGCCGGCCAGGTGCAACTGATCGCTACCGGCGCATCGGTCGCAGGCAACATGATTGCCAAGAACCCGCAGCTCAACACCGAGTACAAGCTGTTGCTCAAAGACTCCCCAAACTTCATCGGCGTGGCCAAGGGTGAAGACAAGCTGCGCCTGAAGGTCAATGAAATCATCGCCGAAGGCAAAAAGTCGGGTGACCTCGACAAGCTGGCCGTCAAGTGGCTGGGCCGTCCTGCTGGCGATCTTCCTCAGTAGATTTTGAACACCCCCGTTGCGGTTCGCTTCGCGTAACCGCCTCCCCCCTTGCAGGGGGCGCCGCTTGCGGCCCGGCAAAGCCGGTTCCACTGCGGCCGCTGGCCTGCAAGCCGCCCTCCTCAACAGGAAGTGAATCAGATGCGTGTCGAGCTTGATTTCATGGCCGTGCTGTCGCAATGGCCGTTGCTGGCCACCGGCGTCGTGTGGACGCTGGGCCTGACGGCGATCTCGTCGGTGGCGGGCGTCCTGGTGGGCATGGCGTTTGCCTGGGCGCGTGCCAGTGGGCCGACGTGGCTGCGCTGGGTGGTGGGCACTTATGTCGAGCTGATACGCAACACACCCTTTATCGTCCAGCTGTTTTTCATTTTTTTCGGCCTGCCGGCCCTGGGCTTCAAGCTCTCGCCGGAAGTAGCCTCGGTGCTGGCCATGGTGATCAACCTCGCGGCCTATGCCACCGAGATCATCCGCGCCGGGGTTGAAGCCACGCCGCGCGGACAGATAGAAGCAGCCGAAAGCCTGGCACTCAACCGCGTGCAGATCTACACCCGCGTGGTGCTGCCGCCCGCGCTCAAGAAAGTCTGGCCCGCCATGGTGAGCCAGATCATCATCGTGATGCTGGGCTCGGCCGTCTGCGGCCAGATCTCAACGCAGGAGCTGTCTTATGCCGCCAACCTAATCCAGGGCCGCAACTTCCGCGCCTTTGAGGCCTTCATCGTCGCCACGTTGATTTACCTGGCGCTGTCGGTCGGGGTGCGCAAGCTGCTGAACTGGGCCGGCCCGAAATTTCTCTTTGGCCGCTGACAGAAAGGCCGGGCAACACCATGATCGAATTCACCGTCTGGGATATTTTCAGAAACCTGTTGCTCGCGGCGCGCTGGACCGTCGTGCTCTCGCTGGTGGCCTTCATAGGCGGCGGCCTTGTCGGCGCGCTGCTGCTGGTGGGCCGGCTGTCGGCCACGCGCTCGGCGCCGGGCGCGCAAAAGGCCGGGCGCATTGTTCGCCGCGCGCTGGACACCTATGTGCTGCTGTTCCAGGGCACGCCGCTGCTGATGCAGCTCTTCCTGGCTTATTTCGGCCTGGCGCTTTTCGGCATCAATGTGCCGGCATGGGTGGCGGCCGCGGTGGCGCTCACGCTTTACACCAGCGCCTACCTGGCCGAAATCTGGCGCGGCTGCGTCGACGCGATTCCCAAGGGCCAGTGGGAGGCCGCGCAAAGCCTGGCGCTGAATTTCGGCGAGCAACTGCGCTACATCGTGCTGCCGCAAGCCGTGCGCATCGCCGTGCCGCCCACCGTGGGTTTCCTGGTGCAGGTCATCAAGGGCACGGCGCTGGCCTCGGTGATCGGCTTTATCGAGCTGACCAAGGCCGGCACCATGATCACCAACGCCACCTTCAAACCCTTTGTTGTCTACAGCTGCGTCGCGCTGATGTACTTCGCGCTGTGTTTCCCCGTGTCCCTGTATGCGCGCAAGCTTGAGAGGAAAGCCCGAAATGGACGTTAACGCCATCCCATCCGCCGCCACGGCCGACAAGACACTTGTCGAGATCAACCAGCTGCGCAAAAGCTTCGGCACCAACGAGGTACTCAAAGGCATAGACCTTGATGTCAAGGCAGGCGAAGTCATTGCCATCATCGGAAAAAGCGGTTCGGGCAAAAGCACGCTGCTGCGCTGCATCAACGGGCTGGAAGTCTTCCAGAGCGGCACGCTGCGCGTGGACGGTAAACACCTGCTGCACGACAACCCGCAAGTCATGCGTGAGCTGCGCCAACGCGTGGGCATGATTTTCCAGAGCTTCAACCTGTTCCCGCACCTCACCGTCGGCAAAAACATCATGCTGGCGCCCACCCTGGTCAAGAAGACCGCCGGCCCATCCGCGGCCGAGCACGCGCATGCGCTGCTGCAGCGCGTGGGCCTGGCCGAAAAATTCGACGCCTGGCCCGACCAGCTCTCGGGCGGGCAGCAACAGCGCGTGGCCATCGCCCGCGCGCTGGCCATGCAGCCTTCGGTGCTGCTGTGCGATGAAATCACCTCGGCGCTGGACCCGGAACTGGTGGGCGAGGTGCTGCAAGTGGTGGAAAGCCTGGCCGCCGAAGGCATGACGCTGCTGATGGTGACGCACGAAATGAACTTCGCCCGCAAGGTCTGCGATCGCGTGGTCTTCATGCACCAGGGCCGCGTGCACGAGATCGGCCCTCCCGACGAAGTGTTCTCCAATCCGCGAACAGCCGAGCTCAAGCAGTTCCTCGGCATGATCCAGTAAGCGCGGGCGGCAGGCGCGCCCGGCCGCTTCGATATCCGGCAAAGCGCACCAAAGCTGCGCACCAAAAGCCGCCTGGGCTGCCCGGGTCTGGCTTTTTTGGCGCCGGCTTGCCCCCCAGGCCGGCAGGGTCGCACGGCTTCCCGCACAATGGCGGGGATAGACCTACCCCGCTCTTGACGGGATGGCCGCCTGCGCCCGCCATCCCTGGGTAGGGGGCGCCGTCCCCGCCTACCCGACGACGCCTCCATGAATGCCATGCCCCCCATCCTGTATTTCTTCGCGCTGTGCAACCTGGTCATAGGCAGCGGCGCCTTTGTACTGGGCGGCATCCTGCAGCCCATGAGCGCGTCGCTGGGCATCAGCGTGGCGGCCGCCGGCCAGGCCATGACCGCCTATGCCGTGGCCACCGCCGTGCTCGCGCCGCTGCTCATCATCCTCACCGCCCGCTGGCCGCGCAAGCGCGCCGTGCAACTGGCACTGGTGCTGTTCACCGCCGGTTGCCTGGTGTGCGCCCTCGCGCCCAACCTGCCCGTGCTGCTGCTGGGCCGCGTGTTGATGGGTGCCGGTGCGATGTTCACCGCGGCGGCTTCCGCGCTGGCCGTCAGCATGGTGGTGCCCGCGCTGCGCGGCCGGGCGCTGTCCATCACCTTCCTGGGTATGAGCATCAGCTACGCCGTGGGCCTGCCCATAGGCGCCTGGCTGGGCTTTGAGTTCGGCTGGCGCGTGCCGGTGTGGCTGTCGGCGGCCGCAAGCCTTGCGGCGCTGCTTGCGGCCAGCTGGCTGATTCCGGCCAACATGGCCAGCGCCGGCACCAGCTTTGCGGGCTTTCAGGCGGCCGCGCGCCAGGGCGCGGTGCTGCGCGTCTGGGGCCGCACCCTGCTCTACTTCATTGCCATCTTCAGCGTGTTTGCCTATGTCGGGCCGGTGCTGCAGGCGCTCAATCCCATGAATTCCGCGCAGCTCTCGGCCACGCTGGCGGTTTTCGGCCTGGCCGGCGTGGGCGGCACGCTGATGGGCGGCTGGGCCACCGATCGCTTCGGCGCGTTGCGCACCCTGCGCGTGCAGCTCGCCGTGCTGGTCGCCATGATGTGCCTGCTGCCACTCACACGCGGCAGCGTGCCGGCCACCATGGCCGTGCTGGTGGCCTGGGGCATCGCCGGCTTCGGCCTGATGGCGCCGCAGCAAAGCCGGCTGGCCAGCCTTTCACCGGCGCAGGCGCCTCTGCTGCTGAGCCTCAACGGCTCCATGCTCTACGTGGGCACGGCACTGGGCGCGGTGATCAGCGGTGCGCTGCTGGACCAGGTCGGGTTTGCGCAGCTGGGCTGGGTGGGCGTGCCTTTCGGCCTGCTGGCCATGCTGACCCTGGTGTTTGACCGCAGGACCACACGCATACCGGCCTCGGCCGCCGCATAATTTTTACTTCATGCCATGACAGCACAAGACCAGTTCGATCGCCTGGAAACCGCACTGCAACAGTTGCGCGGCGACACGCTCAACGTGGCGGCGTTCTCGCAAATCGCGACGCAGCAGCAAAGCCTGGCGGTGGCCCTCCCCGAGCGATTCAACGAGGTGCTCTCGCAGTTGCTGAACCGGCTCGAATCCAGCGCGCTGTTCACCGAAGAAAGCTGCTCCTTCAGCCAACAGGATTTGCTGGACAGCCTGCAGCTGTGGCTGGACAAGGCGCGACTGCAGTTGCAAAAAACCGGGGCCAAAAGCTGAGCTCGCAGGAACTTATCCGGGTCCTGCCCTATCATTCACCCATGCGCCATTTTCTGTTCGCCATCCTGATCGCCCTGCTGCCTTTGCGCGGCTGGGTGGGTGACGCGATGGCCACGCAAATGGCGGCAGGCCAGCTTCAGCATCATCAAAAAACGCCAGCCGCAGTCCAGGCGGATCATGTGCATGAGGCCATGGACACGGCCCATGCCGACCACCATACAGAAGCCCAGGCGCTGCACGATTGCATGGACCAGGTGGCCGATGACGCCAGCCATTCAAGCGACGGCCACTGCGAAACCTGCGCCGCCTGCCAGGCCTGCCACACAGTGGCCTTGTCACCCGCGGCGCCCGACTTGATGCCGCATTTCAGCGCACCCACCCTGCCCCGTTCGGCGGCAGATCCCTTCGCCAGTGCCGACACCGCACTGCGCCAAAAACCACCCATTTCCTGATCTCCAGGCCCGTAGTGGGTCTGTACTTGCCCTCCGGCTCGGCCCCTTGCGGTCGATAAGGCCGGAGCACGCGATGCCCGCCTTCGCACCCGCTTGTATTTCAGGAGATTTTTGTGAACATCCGCGTCTTTTCGAACCCGCGCGCATGGCTGCCGGCCGTGCTGTCGCTCGCGGGGGCCGCAGCCCATGCGCAAGCCCCCACACCTTATCCCCGGCTGGATCCCCGGCCCACCGAACAGGCGGCCGACCCGGCCGCACCGGTACCGGCCGTCCTGTATTCGTCGGCCTTTGCCGGCTTGCCCAGCGGCGTGGAACCGGCCGTCGATGACTGGAGAAAAGCCAACGCCGCTGTGGGCCAGTTCCCACGAGGCCATGCCGACCTGCTGAAGTGGGAGCAGTCCCAGGAAGCCAAGCCCGCGGCGCCCGCCGCCAAAAAACCATGAGGTGCGGCATGAACACCCCCAAACGGCTGGGCACACGCACATGGGTACTGCTGGCTTTCACGCTCACGGCACTCACGGCTCGCGCGGCTGTTCCCTTTGACGGCGGCGTAAGCGGCCTCGAAGCCTTGGCCGAGGGCCAGACGGCCGGCCCCGTGAGCATTGCGCGGCCGGGCATGGACACCAGCGCGGCCATCGCGCCCTTGCTGGCGGCCGGCCCACTCAGCGCCGACACGGCGGTGCGCATCGCCCTGCTCAACAACCCCGGCCTGCAGGCCTCGCTGGCCGCGGAAGGCGTCAATGTCTCGGATGCCGCTCTGGCCGGTAGCCCGGTCAGGCGCAAGGCGGCCCAGGACATTGCGGTGCTGTCGGCCCAGGCGCGCAAGGCTTGGGTACGTGCTGTGGCGGCCGCGCAGCTCGCTCGTGCGGCGGCCGAGGCCAAAGACAGCGCCGAGGCCGGCGGCGAGCTGGCCCGCCGCATGGCGCGTGCCGGCAACTGGAGCAAGCTGCAACAGGCGCGCGAGCAAGTGCTGCTGGCCGACGCTGCGGCGCAGCTCGCACGCGCGCGGCAGGCAGCTTTCAGCGAGCGCGAAAAACTCATCGTGGTGATGGGCCTGTGGGGGCCGCAAACCGGCTTTGAACTGCCGGAGCGCCTGCCCGAGCTGCCGGCTCAACCGCAGGAATTACCCGATGTGGAAAGCCGCGTGCTGCAACAGCGGCTGGACCTCCAACTGGCAAGCACGCAATGGGCACGGCAACGCGCGATCCGGCGCGAACCCGGCGCCGAAGCGCTGTGGGACGCGATGGGCAATGCGGCCCGCGTGCGCGAACTGGCGGTAAAGGCCCGCAGCGAAGCGCGCGAGGTCTACCACGGCTACCGCACGGCCTGGGACCTGGCACAGCACTACGAGAAGCAAGTACTGCCCCTGTCGCGCTTCATCAAGGAGGAGACCCTGCTTCGCTACAACGGCATGCTGGCCAGCGTCTTTGAGCTGCTGGCCGAGTCGCGCGCGCAAACCCAGGTCGCGAGCGAAGCGGTCCAGGCCAACCGCGACTTCTGGCTCGCCGACGCCGACCTGCGCACCGTGCTGGCCGGTGCGCCTTACGACGCGGCATCCGGCGCATCCGCGGAACGCCCTTCCACCGGCGCAGCCGCGGCCGCGCACTGAGGCAAAGCCCTCATCACCGAATCTTCAAGGACATTTCATGAACCGACGACATTTTTTCAACCGCGCGGCGACGGCAGGCATGAGCGCCGTGGCCGCCGCCTCGGTCAGCAAGGTGGCCATGGCCGCGCTGCCCGAGCCGGCCACCATGGCGCATGCCAACACCGCCGCGCCCCTCATGCCGCCCAACGGCCGGCCCTACAACCCGGTAGTGACGCTCAACGGCTGGACCCTGCCCTGGCGCATGAACAACGGCACCAAGGAATTCCACCTGGTGGCCGAGCCCGTGGTGCGCGAAATGGCGCCCGGCTTCAAGGCCCATATGTGGGGCTACAACGGGCAGAGCCCCGGCCCAACCATTGAGGTGGTGGAAGGCGACCGCGTGCGCATCTTCGTGACCAACAAGCTGCCCGAACACACAAGCGTCCACTGGCACGGCCAGCGCCTTCCCAACGGCATGGACGGCGTGGCAGGGCTGAACCAGCCGGCCATCCCGGTGGGCAAGACTTTTGTCTATGAGTTCATCGCGCGGCGGCCCGGCACCTTTATGTACCACCCGCATGCCGACGAGATGACGCAGATGGCCATGGGCATGATGGGCTTCTGGGTGACGCACCCCAAGGAGAAACACCCGCTGATCGCCGAGGTGGACCGCGACTTCGTGTTCCTGCTCAACGCCTACGACATAGAACCCGGCAGCATGACGCCCAAGATCATGACCATGCTGGACTTCAACCTCTGGAGCTGGAACAGCCGCATCTTCCCCGGCATAGACCCGCTGGTGGTGCGAAGGAACGACAAGGTGCGCATACGCGTGGGCAACCTCACCATGACCAACCACCCGATCCATCTGCACGGCCACGAGTTCACGGTGACCGGCACCGACGGCGGGCCCACGCCGCCGGCATCGCGCTGGCCGGAGGTGACGGCTGATGTCGCGGTGGGCCAGATGCGGCAGCTGGAATTCATCGCCGACGAGGAAGGCGACTGGGCTTTTCACTGCCACAAAAGCCACCACACCATGAACGCCATGGGCCACAACGTACCCACCATGCTGGGTGTGGACCACCGCGGCCTGGTCCGCAAAATCCAGAAAGCGGCGCCCGACTACATGGTGATGGGCGAGCGCGGCATGGCCGACATGGGCAGTATGGAGATGCCGATTCCCGACAACACCGCGCCCATGATGACGGGCACGGGACCCTACGGCGGCGTCGAAATGGGCGGCATGTTCAGCATGCTCAAGGTGCGCAGCGGCCAGAAGCCCGGCGACTACAAGGATCCGGGCTGGTACCGCCAGCCACTCGGCACCCAGGCCTTTGAGTGGAAGGGCGCGCTGCCCGAGGCTGCGCGCGCCGGGGCCGGCAACGCAGCCGCCACACCCTCCGCCGAAGTCCAGGTGCGCAAGCCTTCGGGCCACGGCAGCCATTGAGGCTTTCCGTACTCTCTTTTTTCCTACTTTCTTTTCGTACTTTCTTTTCGCACTCTTTTACCCAACACGATTCAAGGAACATCATGAAAATTTCAAACACCCTCCCACTCATCGCCGCCTGCGCCATCAGCATGGCAACCACTGGGGCATTCGCCCACGGTACGGAAGACCACGCGGGCAAACCCGCCGTCATCCGGAAAGAACAAAAGGACTGGGGCATTGCCGGCGACGCCAAATCGGCCACGCGCACCGTGACGCTGGTCATGGACGACAACATGCGCTTCACACCGGACAAGCTGGCCTTCAAGCAGGGCGAGACCGTGCGCTTCGTGATCCGCAACCAGGGAAAACTTTTGCACGAGCTGGTGATAGGCACCAAACCAGAGCTCGAAGCGCATGCCGCCATGATGATGAAATTTCCCGGCATGGAGCATGACGAGCCCTATATGGCCCACGTGCCCACCGGCAAGTCGAGCGATCTGGTCTGGACCTTTAACCGCACCGGCGAGTTCGACTTCGCCTGCCTGATCGCCGGCCACTACCAGGCGGGCATGGTCGGCAAGATCAGCGTGACGCGCTGAATGATCAAACACTTTTGAACCCAAGGAGCACATCATGCAAAGACGACAACTGATGCAAGCCATGGCGATCATCGCCAGCCCCGCGCTGGCCACCGGCTTGCTGGCGCAAACCCGGCCCCAGGTCGAGGTCTGGAAAGATCCCGACTGCGGCTGCTGCAAGGACTGGGTAGCCCACCTGGAGGCCAACGGTTTTCAGGTTCAGGTACACGACAGCGGCAACACGGCCGCGCGCAAACGCCTGGGCATTCCCGACAAGCTGGGCTCCTGCCATACGGGGGAAGTCAGCATCAAGAGTAAGCGCTACGCACTCGAAGGCCATGTACCGGCCCGTGAGGTGCACCGCCTGCTCAAGGAGGCGCCGCAAGCCGTCGGCCTGGCCGTGCCCGGCATGCCGGTCGGCTCTCCGGGCATGGACGCGCCGCTTTACGGCGGGCGCAAAGACCCGTATGACGTGCTGCTGGTCCTGCAGGACGGCAGCAGCCGTGTTTACCAAAGCTATCACCGCAGCTGAGAAGGAATCCCCATGAAACATTTGAAACAGGCACTCACTGCCCTCTTCACCGCGCTGGCCGTCTCGGCGGCCCTGGCGCAAGCTGCGGCGCCGCTGACCGAAGGCGAAATCCGCAAGGTCGACAAGGAAGCCGGCAAGCTCACCATCAAGCACGGCGAGATCAAAAACCTGGAGATGCCGCCCATGACCATGGTGTTCCGTGTCAGCGACCCCAAGCTGCTGGAGTCGCTCAGCGCGGGGGACAAGATAGCCTTCCAGGCCGAGAAGGTGGACGGCCAGTTCACGGTGACGGTGATCGACAAAAAAGCGCCGTAGCGGAACGCCCGCGGCGCATGCTAAGGTTGGCGCATGCCCAAAGCCATACGCTACACCCTGCTGTCGCTGCGCGACCTGGCCGCCTCGGCCGGGCCTTTCATTGTGCTGGCCGTTGCCCTGCTGGCCTTGGCCTACTGGTGGCTGGACCCGAACCCGCCCAAACGCGTGACACTGGCCACCGGGCCGGCGCAAAGCGCGTATGAGGAGTTCGGCAAGCGCTACGCCAGGGCGCTGGCCGCAGAAGGCATACAGGTCGTGCTGCAGCCTTCGGAAGGCTCGGCCGCCAACCTGCAGCTGCTGCGCGAAGGCAAGGCCGACGTGGGCTTTGTGCAGGGCGGCACCAGCGACTACACCGAGCAGGACGAAGAAGACCTGGCCTCCCTGGGCAGCCTTTTTGTGGAGCCGCTGTGGCTCTTTTACCGCGAAGACGCCGCGCGCAAGGTGGCCGCGGCGGCGCGGGCGGCGAAAAACCCCGGAGGCCGCGCAGTCGGCAAAGCGGACATTGCGGAAGACGCCAGCCTGGGCTCGCTCACGCAACTGCAGGGGCTGCGCGTCAACGTGGGCACGCCCGGCAGCGGCGTTCCCAGCCTGATGGCCAAACTTCTGGAGAGCAACCACATCGACATGGCGGCACTCAAAATCTCCCGGCTGGAGCAGACACCCGCCACCGTGGCCTTTCTGGGCGGCGAGCTGGATGCGATCGTGTTCGCGTCCGCGCCCGAATCGCTGATGGTGCAGATGTTGCTGCAGACTCCGGGCGTCAAGCTGATGAACTTTGCGCAGAGCGAGGCCTATTCCAGGCGCTTCGCCTTCCTCACGCCCACGCGCCTGCCGCGCGGCGTGGTGGACCTGGCCGCCAACATCCCGCCCGACGACGTGCAACTGGTGGCGCCCACCACCTCGCTGATCACCCGCACCGCCACCCATCCCGCATTGCAGCAATTGCTGGCCCAGGCCGGCAACGACATCCACGGTGGGGCCGGCTGGTTCAAGAGTGCGCGCGAATACCCCAACCGCGACAACAGCGAACTGCCCATCGCCAAGGAAGCCGAGCGCGCCATCAAGAACGGCACGCCGGTGCTGCAGCGCTACCTGCGCTTCTGGGTGGCCAACCTGGTCGAACGCATGTGGCTGGTCATGGGCATCATCATCGCCATCATGCTGCCGCTGTCGCGCATCATCCCGCCGCTTTACGCGTTTCGCGTGCGTTCGCGCATCTTTCGCTGGTACGGCCGGCTGCGCGACATCGAGAACCGCGTGGACAGCAGCGAAGGCAACGACCGCGACAGCGGCAAGAACAAGGCCCTGCTGGAAGAGCTCGACGACCTGGAGCGCCGGGCCGAGAAGATCACGGTGCCGCTGTCGTACACCGACGAGCTGTACGCGCTGCGCGGCAATATTCACCTGGTGCGTAAAAAGCTGCTGCGGCTCTAGGCTTGCACGCCCCCCGGGCGGTGCCCGGCGGCACCCCGGCACCCTGCAGGAGCATCCGGGGCACTCATCGGCGCGGCAAACAAGCTGACGGAAACCTTTTTCCGGGCCTTCGCCAGGCCCCTCTCAGGGCCTCCTTGTTTCTTTAACCCTGAAGTAAAACCCTGTGTCGGCATATCATTTGCTCTGCTAGTATCGCCCGATACTTTTTTCTTTGGCCGATGCTTGCTTTTATTCTGCGCCGCCTGATCCAGGCCGTGATCGTGATGGTCGTGGTCGCCCTGATTGCCTTCATGCTGTTCCAGTATGTCGGCGACCCGGTGGTGTTCCTCCTGGGGCAGGATGCCTCACCCGCGCAGATCACCCAGTTGCGCACCGACCTGGGCCTGGACCGTCCCTTCATCGTGCAGTTCTGGCACTTTCTGGTGAATGCCGCGCAAGGCGAGTTCGGCCTGAGCCTGCGCCAGGGCGCCAAAGTCTCGCGCCTGATCTCCGAGCGTTTTCCGGCCACGCTGGAACTGGCGCTGGTGGCGGCCGTCATGGCGCTGCTGATCGGCATCCCCATGGGCGTGTATTCGGCGCTGCGCCGCGGCACTTTCCTGAGCCAGGTGTTCATGACGGTCTCGCTGCTGGGCGTGTCGTTGCCGACCTTCCTGATAGGTATCTTGTTGATCCTGGTGTTCGCCGTGGGCCTGGGCTGGTTCCCGAGCTTCGGCCGCGGCGAGACCGTGCAGATCGGCTGGTGGAGCAGCGGCCTGTTCAAGGCCGACGGCTGGCACCACATTGTGCTGCCGGCCGTGACGCTGGCGGTGTTCCAGCTAACGCTGATCATGCGGCTGGTGCGCGCTGAAATGCTGGAGGTGCTGCGCACCGACTACATCAAGTTCGCGCGCGCCCGCGGCCTGCCCGACCGCGCCATCCACTTCGGGCACGCCCTGAAGAACACGCTGGTGCCGGTGATGACGATTACCGGCCTGCAGCTGGGCGGGCTGATCGCCTTCGCCATCATCACCGAGACCGTTTTCCAATGGCCCGGCATGGGCCTGCTGTTCATCCAGGCGGTGACATTCGCCGACATCCCGGTGATGGCGGCTTACCTGTGCCTGATTGCGTTGATTTTTGTGGTGATCAACCTGGTTGTCGACCTGCTGTATTTCGCGGTGGACCCCAGGCTGCGTGTAGGCAACGCGGCAGGCCACTGACACCGCAGCAACCATCCCCTTTTTTCTGTTTTTACCCAGCCAGTCCTCATCCCTTCCACAAGGAGTTCCTGATGAAATTCAAGTCAACCCTGCTCTCGGCCGCTGTCCTGTGTGCCTTCGCAGCCACCCCTTTTGTCGCGTCCGCGCAGACCCTCAGGGTCGCCAACCAGGGCGATTCGCTGTCGATGGACCCGCACTCGCTCAACGAGTCGCTGCAGCTCAGCGTGACCGGCAATGCCTATGAGGGCCTGGTCATCCGCAACAAGGACCTGAGCCTGGCGCCCGGGCTGGCCACATCGTGGAAGCAGACCTCGCCGACCGTGTGGCGGTTCGAGCTGCGCAAGGGCGTGCAGTTCCATGACGGTACGCCGTTCACCGCCGACGACGTGGTCTTCAGCTTCCAGCGCACGCAGGCCGAGGGCTCGGACATGAAGAGCTACACCAACGACTTCAAGGAAGTGCGCAAGATCAACGACCACGTGGTCGAAATCGAAACCAAGACGCCCTTCCCCATCCTGCCCGACGTGATTTCGCTGGTCTACATGATGAGCAAGAAGTGGTGCGAAACCAACCAGGCGACCCGGCCGGTGGACCGCCGCAAAGGCATTGAAAACGCGGCTTCCTTCCGCGCCAACGGCACCGGCCCTTATCGCGTGCGCGAGCGCCAGCCCAATGTGCGCACCACCTTTGTGCGCAACGGCAACTACTGGGGCAAGATCGACGGCAACGTCCAGGAAGTGGTTTTCACCCCCATCGGCAATGACGCGACGCGCGTGGCGGCCCTGCTGTCGGGCGAAGTCGATGTGATGGAACCCGTGCCGGTGCAGGACATCGAACGCGTGAATGCCAACGCGGCCACCAAGGTGCTGGTCGGCCCCGAAATGCGCACCGTGTTCCTGGGCATGGACCAGAAGCGCGACGAACTGCTGTATTCCAACGTCAAGGGCAAGAACCCGTTCAAAGACAAGCGCGTGCGCCAGGCTTTCTACCAGGCCATCGACATCGACGGGATCAAGAAAACCGTGATGCGCGGCGCCTCCAGCCCGACGGCGCTGCTGATCGGCCCCGGCATCAACGGCTTCCAGCCGGAGCAGAACAAGCGCCTGCCCTATGACCCGGAAGCCGCGAAGAAATTGATGGCCGAAGCCGGCTACCCGAACGGCTTTGAAGTGTCGATGAACTGCCCGAATGACCGTTACGTGAACGACGGCCGCATCTGCCAGGCCGTGGCGGCCAACCTGTCGCGCATCAACGTCAAGATCAACCTGCAGGCCGAAACCAAGGGCACCTACTTTCCCAAGGTGCTGCGCCGCGACACCAGCTTCTACCTGCTGGGCTGGACGCCGGCCACCTATGACGCCCACAACGCGCTCAATGCGCTGGTCGCCTGCGTGGACGACAAGGGCGCCGGCCAGTTCAACCTGGGCGCGTACTGCAATCCCAAGGTCGACGAGCTGACCAAGAAGATCCAGTCCGAAACCGACAAGACCAAGCGCAACGCGATGATCAAGGAGGCCTTTGACATCCACAACGCCGACGTCGGCCACCTGCCGCTGCACCAGCAGTCGCTGGCCTGGGGTACGAACAAGAAGGTCGAGCTGGTCCAACTGGCGGACAACTTCATGTTCTTCAAGTGGATGACTATAAAGAAGTAACCCCCTGTTGCCTTCTCGCTTCGCGTAGCGGCCTCCCCTCCAGGGGGACAACAGCTGCGGCCCGGCAAAGCCGGTTCCGCGCTGAGGAGTAACCTCCCCCCTGTTGCCTTTTCGCTTCGCGTAACGGCCTCTCCCCTGCAGGGGACAACAGCTGCGGCCCGGCAAAGCCGGTTCCGCGCTGTTGCTGGCACAGGACTCGCTTTACTCGCCTCTAGTTACTACGGATTGCGCCTTCTTTTGATGAAAAAAACCTTTGCGCGCTGGCTTGACAGTGATGTGGGCCACAGCTTTCGCACCTCGCCGGTGGCGATGGTGGCGGCTGCGATTGCGCTGGTCTGCATTTTTTGCTCGGTGTTCGCCGGCTGGGTGGCGCCGCACGACCCTTTCAACCTGAGCACGCTGGAGCTGGGCGACGCGCGCCTTCCGCCGGCCTGGAGCGCGCAGGGCAGCAGCAAATACCTGCTGGGCACTGACGACCAGGGGCGCGACATTTTGTCGGCGCTGATGTACGGCGCGCGCATTTCGCTGGTCGTTGGCGCGGCCTCGGTTTTCCTGTCGATGTTTGCGGGGGTTTCGTTGGGCCTGCTCGCGGGATTCAAGGGCGGCTGGATTGACTCGGCCCTGATGCGGGTCTGCGACGTGATGTCTTCGTTTCCACCCATCCTGGTTGCGCTGCTGATCGCGGGCGTGGGCCGAGCGGTGTTTCCCAATGCCAGCCACCTGCTGGCCATGGGCGTGCTGATTCTGTCGATCTCCATGGGACAAGCGGGCTGGGTGCAGTATGCGCGCACGGTGCGCGGCTCGACCATGGTGGAGCGCGGCAAGGAGTACGTGCAGGCAGCCCGCGTCACCGGCGTGGCGCCGCTGCGCATCATGCGCCGCCACGTGTTGCCCAACGTGATGGGGCCGGTGCTGGTGCTGGCGACGATCCAGGTGGYGACGGCCATCATCACCGAGGCCACGCTGTCCTTTCTGGGCGTGGGTGTACCGCCGACCTCTCCTTCGCTGGGCACGCTGATACGCGTGGGCAACGACTATTTGTTCTCCGGCGAATGGTGGATTACCGTGTTCCCGGGCCTGATGCTGGTGCTGATCGCGCTGAGCGTGAACCTGCTGGGCGACTGGCTGCGTGATGCGCTCAACCCGCGCCTCAGGTAAGGGACGAGTCAGAAAATGAGTCTTCTGCAAATCAAGAACCTGGTGGTCGAGTTCCCCGGCCGGCGCGGCACGCTGCGCGCGCTGGACGACATCTCGTTTGACATCGCGCCCGGTGAAATTCTCGGCGTGGTGGGCGAATCGGGTGCGGGCAAGTCGCTGACCGGCGCGGCCATCATCGGCCTGCTGGAGCCGCCCGGGCGCGTGGCCGGCGGCCAGATCCTGCTCGAAGGCGAGCGCATCGACAACCTGCCTCACGAGCGCATGCGCCACATCCGCGGGCGCAAGATAGGCGCGATCTTCCAGGACCCGCTGACCTCGCTGAACCCGCTCTACACCATAGGCCGGCAACTGGTGGAAACCATCCAGGCCCACCTGCCGGTGACGGCGCGCGAGGCCAGGGCGCGCGCCATCGAGCTGCTCAACGACACCGGCATCCCGGCCGCCGCGCAGCGCATAGACCACTACCCCCACCAGTTTTCGGGCGGCATGCGCCAGCGCGTGGTGATCGCCCTGGCGCTGGCGGCCGAGCCCAAGCTGATCGTGGCCGACGAGCCGACAACCGCGCTCGACGTGTCCATCCAGGCGCAAATCATCACGCTGCTCAAAAACATCTGCAAACAGCGCGGTGCGGCCGTGATGCTGATCACCCACGACATGGGCGTTATCGCCGAGACCTGCGACCGTGTGGCGGTGATGTATGCGGGGCGCATTGCCGAGATCGGCCCGGTGCACCAGGTGATCAACCACCCCTCGCACCCCTATACCGCCGGCCTGATGGCCGCGATCCCCGACATCACGGTGGAGCGCGAGCGCCTCTACCAGATCGACGGCGCCATGCCGCGCCTGAACGCCATCCCACAAGGCTGCGCCTTCAACCCGCGTTGCCCCAAGGCTTTTGACCGTTGCCGCCAGGACAGGCCGGATCTGATGCCGGCCGGTGCCACGCGGGCTGCCTGCTGGCTGCATGATTCCGCAGCGAAGGTGGCTGCATGAGCGAAATTCTGAAGACAGAGGAAGCGCAAAGCGTAACGTCCATAGAGGCGCCACTGGTCCAGGCTCACGACCTTGCGAAAACCTTCGATGTGTCGCCTCCCTGGCTTAACCGCGTGCTCGAACGCAAGCCCCGGCTACTGCTCAAAGCCGTCGACGGCGTGAGCTTCGAGATTGAAAAAGGCAAGACACTGGCGTTGGTCGGCGAATCGGGTTGCGGCAAAAGCACCGTGGCGCGCCTGCTGGTGGGCCTGTACGAGCCCACACGCGGCGGCCTGAACTTCGATGGCCAGAACGCGCATGCGGTGTTCAAGACACCGGCCGGGCAGCAATTGCGCAGCCGCATCCAGATGATCTTTCAGGATCCCTACGCCAGCTTGAACCCGCGCTGGACGATTGAGGACATCATCGCCGAGCCGCTGCGCGAACACGGCATCCTTGAAGGCGGTGCCGCACTCAAAGAGCGCGTGGGCGAGCTGCTCAAGTCAGTGGGCCTCTCGCCGCTGGACATGCCCAAGTACCCGCACCAGTTCTCGGGCGGGCAGCGCCAGCGCATTTCCATCGCGCGCGCGCTGGCCACCGAGCCCGAGTTCCTGGTCTGCGACGAGCCCACTTCGGCGCTCGACGTGAGCGTGCAGGCGCAGGTGCTCAACATCATGAAGGACCTGCAGCGCACGCGGGGCCTGACCTACCTCTTCATCTCGCACAACCTCGCGGTGGTGCGCCACGTCAGCGACCAGGTCGGCGTGATGTACCTGGGCCGCCTGGTGGAGCTGGCCGACAAGCACAGCCTGTTCGACAGGCCGCGCCACCCTTACACGCGCATGCTGCTGGACGCCATCCCGAAAATGCATGACACCGGCCGCGCCCGCACGCCGGTTTCGGGCGAGGTGCCCAATCCGCTGAACCCGCCCGGCGGCTGCACCTTCAACCCGCGCTGCCCGCACGCCAATGAACGCTGCCGGACCGAGCGGCCGGAATTCCTGCAGCTTCAAGGCGTTCGCGTGGCCTGCCATGCGGTCGAAGAAGGCCGGATCTAGGAACCTGTTTCCGGGATTGTGAATATTTGGAAATTTGAAGATCACGCGGCGCCTGCAAATCGGGGCGAGCTTGGTTACCATGAACCTTTAACGGAGAACGCCGTGAAAATCATTGACTCCATCCTGGCCGGGGCGGCCGACATCGCGGCTGTGCGACGCGACATCCATGCCCATCCCGAACTGTGTTTCCATGAAGTGCGCACCGCGGACGTGGTCGCGAAAAAGCTCGAGTCCTGGGGCATTCCCATTCACCGCGGCATGGGCACCACCGGCGTGGTGGGCATCGTGCACGGGCGCGACGGCGGCGCCTGCAGCCGGGCGGTGGGTCTGCGCGCCGACATGGACGCGCTGCCCATGCAGGAGTTCAACACCTTCGCCCACGCCAGCACCCAGCCGGGAAAGATGCATGCCTGCGGCCATGACGGCCACACCGCCATGCTGCTGGCCGCGGCGCGCCATTTCTCGCAGAACCGGGACTTTGACGGCACGGTCTACCTGATCTTCCAGCCGGCAGAAGAAGGCGGCGGGGGCGCACGCGAGATGATCAAGGACGGCCTGTTCGAGAAGTTTCCGATGGAAGCCGTGTTCGGCATGCACAACTGGCCGGGTGCGCCTGTGGGCACCTTCGCGGTCAGTGCGGGGCCGGTGATGGCATCGAGCAATGAGTTCAAGATCACCATACGCGGCAAGGGCAGCCACGCGGCCATGCCGCACAACGGCATAGACCCGGTGCCGGTGGCCTGCCAGATGGTGCAGGGCTTCCAGAACATCATCAGCCGCAACAAAAAACCCGTGGATGCGGGCGTCATCTCGGTGACCATGATCCACGCCGGCGAGGCCACCAATGTGGTGCCGGACTCCTGCGAACTGCAGGGCACGGTGCGCACCTTCAGCATCGAGGTGCTGGACATGATCGAAAAGCGCATGCAGGAAGTCGCCGAGCACACCTGCGCCGCCTTCGAGGCGCGCTGCGAGTTCAGTTTCCATCGCAACTACCCGCCCACCGTCAACAGCGCTGCCGAGGCCGAGTTCGCGCGCAAGGTCATGAACGACATCGTCGGCCCTGCCAATGTGCTGGCGCAGGAGCCCACCATGGGCGCCGAAGATTTCGCCTACATGCTGCAAGCCAAACCCGGCGCCTACTGCTTTATCTCCAACGGCGACGGCGCGCACCGCGACATGGGGCACGGCGAGGGGCCCTGCACGCTGCACAACCCGAGCTACGACTTCAACGACGACCTGATCCCCCTGGGCGGTACCTACTGGGTCCAGCTGGCCACGCGCTGGCTGGGCACCCCCGCCAAAGCCTGAATCCCGACCTCGCGAACAACAACATGAATACACACGCGGCTTTTTCGGCCAGCTACGCGGCTGCCCGCGCCAAATTCCTGGAAGCGGCCCGCACCGCGGGCATGGCGCTTCACTCCTATGAACACCCGCTCAAGGGCCGCGACGGCGAAACCCTGGCCATGGACGTGGCCCTGGACGGCTCGCCCGATGCCGAACGCCTGTTCGTGGTCAGCAGCGCCTGCCACGGCGTGGAAGGCTATTGCGGCTCGGGCGTGCAGGTGCACGCCGCGCATGACGCCGAATGGCGCGCCAAGGTCCGCGCCGGCGGCGTGGCGGTGCTTTACATCCATGCGCTCAATCCGCACGGTTTCTCCTACGCGCGGCGCACCACGCAGGAGAACGTGGACCTGAACCGCAACTTTCACGATTTCAGCCAGCCGCTGCCCGTCAATGAGGCCTACCGTGAAGTTCACGACCTGCTGCTGCCCACGCAGTGGCCGCCCGCCGAAGAAAACGAAGCCGCCATCGCGGCCTACATCGACACCCACGGTGTGACCCGCTACCAGGCGGCGGTGTCGCAAGGGCAGCACGAATACGCCGACGGCATGTTCTTCGGCGGCACCGCGCCGACCTGGAGCAACCGCACCTTGCGCGAGGTGCTGCGGACCTTCGGGCGGCAGGCCAAACGCATCGCCTGGATGGACCTGCACACGGGCCTGGGCCCCAGCGGGGTGGGTGAGCGCATTTTTGCCTGCGATGACGACGCCAACGCCCTGGCGCGCGCGCGCGCCTGGTGGGACGGCGGCGGCGCCACACCCGTGACTTCGATCTACGACGGGTCGTCCAGTTCGGCGCACCTGACAGGACTGCTGTGGACCGCGGTGTATGACGAATGCCCGCAGGCCGAATACACCGGCATGGCCATGGAATACGGCACGCTGCCGATTCTGGACATCATCGCCGCCCTGCGCGCCGACCACTGGCTGCACAAGCACCCCGAGACACCGCCCGAGATCCACGGGGCGATCAAGCGCCAGATGATGAACGCCTTTTATGTCGATACCGACGAATGGCGTACGCAGATCGTGGCGCAGGCGCGCGAGGCCATGTTCCAGACCGTGGACGGCCTGAACACCCCCTGACCGCCGAAAAGTACGCCCTGCACCAAGGGAAAACCGCCACGTTCCAGGCGCCCCGCAGCTTGGCCAAGGCCGCATAATCAACTCGGGCAACGCCATTGCGGCGGCCATCTCCCTACCCGAGCACGAAAGCTGCGCCATGCCGTCTGACGCCGACCTGCAACTCCAGCTCCAGCAGCTGCAACAGCAATACCAGGCGCTGCAGGCCCGCTACCAGGAGCTGCAGCTCGAAAAACAGAAACAGGAAACCTCGGCCGCCCAGTGGCTGGAGCAGCGCACGCGCGAACTGCAGGCCGAAGCACGCGAGCAGAAAAAAGCCGAAACCCTGCAGCGGGTTTTTTATCGCATCGCCGAGCGGGCGGCGGCCGACCTCTCCTTCTACGACTTCCTGCAGTCCGTACACGGCCTGCTGGGCGAGCTGCTGTACGCGAAGAACTGCTATGTGTGCCTTTACGACGCGCAAAAGCAGCGCAAGGATTTCCCCTATTACGTCGACGAGCGCGACGGCGACGCCCTGCAGCGCAGCAATGTGCCCTACCGCCGCGGCCTGACCGAATTCGTGCTGAGCACCGGCCGGCCGCAGATCATCGACGCCGCGCGGCTCAAGCTGCTGGAAGCCAGCGGCGAGGTCACCGAAGGCAGCGGCGACATGACCTTCAGTTCCTGGCTGGGCGTGCCCATGCACATACGCGGCGCCATAGGCGGCGTGCTGGCGGTGCAGGGCTATGAACCGGGTGTGGCCTACAGCGACTCGGACGCCGGCATCCTGTCGTTTGTCGCCAACCACGTCAGCAGCGCCATCGAGCGCTACCAGGCGCTGGACGAGCTGCGCAAATCGGAAGAGCGCTACCGTACGGTGATTGAAAACGTCGGTGTTGGCGTGGTGGTGGTTCAGGACGGCCGCATGGTCTTTGCCAACCCCAGCCTGGAGCGTATCGTGGGCCATCCGCGGGAGTACCTGCTGTCCCAGCACTACACCGCAACCGTCCACCCCGAGGATCTTCCGGTGATGCGCGAGCGCCACGAGCGCCGCCTGCGCGGCGAGGACGTGGACTCGATGTACGGCTTTCGCGTAATCACCCAGTCCGGGGAAGTGCGCTCGCTGGAGCTTTCCGCCGTGCGGATCGAATGGGGAAAACGCGAGGCAACACTGATCTTCGTGGTGGACGCCACGGCCCGCCTGCAGGCCGAACTCACCCAGCGCCAGACCCTGCAGCGTCAGACCGAGCTCAACGACATGAAGTCGCGTTTCATCTCGGTGGCCTCGCATGAATTCCGCACGCCGCTGGCTTTTATCCTGTCGTCGGCCGAGCTGCTCAAGCACTACGGCGACCGCCTGCCCGAGACCGAAAAAGCCGAGGTCATCACCACCATTGAAACCGGTGTGCAGCGCATGACCCAGATGCTGGACCGCGTGCTGTTGCTGGGCAAGGTAGAGGCGCAGATGCTGGAGTTCCAGCCGTCAGAAGTCGATCTGCAAATGCTTTGCCAGAACCTGGTGGAGGATGCACGCATCCAGCACTCGGAAGCAGCTTGTGAGTTGGCCCTGGAATTCGAGGCCCGGCCGGCGACCGGACTTTTTGATGAAAAGCTGCTGCGCCATATTTTCGGCAACCTGCTGTCCAACGCCATCAAATACTCGCCGCAGGGCGGGAAAGTCCTGTTCCGCGTCTCCTCTTCACAAGGGCGCGTGGCGTTCGAGGTATCCGACCAGGGCATAGGCATTCCGGCCGAGGAACTTCCCCACCTGTTCGAATGGTTTCACCGTGCCAGCAATGTGGGCGAGATCCAGGGCACGGGCCTGGGGCTGGCCATCGTGAAAAACTCCGTCGACCTGCACGGGGGCCGGATTGAAGTCGACAGCGTCGTGGGCCAGGGCACGCGCTTCACTGTCACGATTTGACCCACGGGAGCCTGCCCGCAAGCGGCCGGAGCACCGGGTGAATCAAGGAAACAACGTCGGCAGGAACCTTTTCACGGCCCCGATGAGGTCATCCTCATTCAGCAGTAAAAAAGTTCTAAGATGGGCCTCAAGCCAGCGCGGCGGCACAAAGCTGCGGCCTGGCGTCTCAGGGAATTCCGCCCCCTCCAACAATGACAGCCGGGGCCTTTGATGCGAAAAACCATGGCGCGCATTCTGGTGATTGAGGATGAGTCCCATATCCGGGACAACCTGCTGCGCTTCATCCGGCTCGAAGGCCATGAAGGGCTGGCGGCGGCGGACGGCAGCGCCGGCCTGCAACTGGCCCGGGAGCAACGGCCGGACCTGATTTTCTGCGACGTGATGATGCCGCAGATGAGCGGCATTGAGGTGTTGGCCGCGCTGCAGGCGGAACCCGCGCTCAGCCAGGTGCCTCTGGTGTTCCTGTCGGCCAGCGCCGAGTCAGAGCGGCTCGAGGAAGCCCTGCGCCTGGGCGCCAGCGCCTATGTGACCAAGCCCTTTAATTTCGCCCAGTTGCAGGCGGTGCTCAAGCAGTACCTGCCCAAATAGCCAGCTGCGACCGGAAGACTACAGGCCCAGCGCCTTCCAGCCCTGGTGGCCCAGTTTTTCGAGCACCTGGATGTTCTGCTCGAAAATCGCTTCGGCCTCGGGAAAGGCCTCCACGGCCCGCTCCACGCTCTCCTCGCGCAGCAAATGCAGGATGGCAAAAGGCGCGCGGTTGGTGTAGTTGCCGATGTCGTCAGGCTCGGTGCCCTCAAACTGGAATCGCGGATGAAAGCTGGCCAGCTGGATCACCCCCTCCAGGCCATGCTCGTCCACCACGCCTTCGGCAACTTCCAGGAAGTCGTTGAAGTCCAGGAAGTCCTCGAACAGCGTGGGATGGATCAGCAGCGTGGTATCGATCTCTTCGGCCGGCGTCGCCACCAGCAGGTCCAGCTCGCGATCCAGTTCTTCCAGCAGGTCATCCGCATGCCGGGCCTGGCTGACCACCAGGCGCACCTGGTTCTTGACGTAGACCGCCTTGGCGAACGGGCACAGGTTGAGCCCGATCACGGCTTTTTCGAGCCATAAGCGGGTTTTGGTCAGGACTTCGTCGTCGGTCATAAGCATCTCCAGAGAGCTGCACACAATGGCTGCTGCGGCTCTTCAATCAATCGCAATGCAGCATCACATGCCGCTAGCCCCCATCCCAACCTTCCCCCAGCGGGGGAAGGAGCGCCGGAGTGGTGAGCTGCTTCGGTTTTTTCCCCCTCTCCCTCTGGGAGAGGGTGGGGGTGAGGGCTGGCGGCCTTCAGTCAAGCACGGTGCGGCATCACACGCCGCCGGCCCCCATCCCTGCCTTCCCCCAGAGAGGGAAGGAGTTACTGGAAACTTAGTGCAAAGCTTTGAAACGGACCCGCTTCGGCTTGGCACCCTCTTCACCCAGGCGCTTCTTCTTGTCGGCTTCGTATTCCTGGTAGTTGCCGTTGAAGAAAGTCCACTGGCTGTCGCCTTCGGCGGCCAGGATGTGGGTCGCGATGCGGTCCAGGAACCAGCGGTCATGGCTGATCACCAGCACCGAGCCGGCGAATTCCAGCAGCGCGTCTTCGAGCGCGCGCAGGGTTTCCACGTCGAGGTCGTTTGAAGGTTCGTCAAGCATCAGGACGTTGCCGCCCGCGATCAGGGTCTTGGCCAGGTGCAGACGCCCGCGCTCGCCGCCCGACAGCATGCCGACGCGTTTTTGCTGGTCGGCGCCGTTGAAGTTGAAGCGGCCGGCATAGGCGCGGCTGGGCATGGTGAACTTGCCCACGGTCAGCATGTCCAGGCCGCCGGAAATGTCTTCCCAGACGGTTTTGTCATTGGCCAGGTCGTCGCGGTGCTGGTCGACAAAGGCCATACGCGCGGTCTTGCCGATGGCGACTTCGCCGCTGTCCGGCGTTTCCTTGCCGGCGATCAGCTTGAACAGCGTGGATTTACCCGCGCCGTTGGGGCCGATGATGCCGACGATGGCGCCCGCGGGCACCTGGAAGCTCAGGTTGTCGATCAGCAGGCGGTCGCCGAAGGACTTGCTGACGTTCTTGAATTCAATGACCTCATTGCCCAGGCGCTCGGCCACGGGAATGAAAATTTCCTGGGTTTCGTTGCGCTGCTGGTATTCGTAGTCGGAGAGTTCCTCGAAACGGGCCAGGCGCGACTTGCTCTTGGCCTGGCGCGCTTTAGGGTTCTGGCGCGACCATTCGAGTTCTTTCTTCAGGGCCTTGGCGCGGGCTTCCTCGCCCTTTTGCTCCTGCGCCAGGCGCTCGCCCTTCTGGTCAAGCCAGCTGCTGTAGTTGCCCTTCCAGGGGATGCCGTGGCCGCGGTCCAGTTCCAGGATCCACTCTGCGGCGTTGTCGAGGAAGTAGCGGTCGTGGGTGATGGCCACCACGGTGCCGGAGAAACGCTGCAGGAACTGCTCCAGCCAGTCCACCGATTCGGCGTCCAGGTGATTGGTGGGCTCGTCGAGCAGCAGCATGTCGGGCTTGGACAGCAGCAGGCTGCACAGGGCCACACGGCGTTTTTCGCCGCCCGAGAGCACGCCGATCTTGGCGTCCCAGGGCGGCAGGCGCAGCGCGTCGGCGGCGATTTCAAGCTGGTGCTCGGAATCGGTGCCGGCGGTGGCGATGATGGCTTCCAGGCGGGCCTGCTCGGCCGCCAGCGCATCGAAATCGGCATCAGGCTCGCCGTAGGCGGTGTACACGGCTTCCAGCTGGGCCTTGGCGGCGAACACCGCGCCCATGCCGGCTTCCACGCTTTCACGCACCGTGTGCTCGGGGTCCAGCTTGGGCTCCTGCGGCAGGTAGCCGATGTTCAGGCCCGGCATGGGGGTGGCTTCACCCTCGATTTCCGTGTCCAGGCCGGCCATGATCTTGAGCAGCGTGGACTTGCCGGAGCCGTTGGTGCCCAGCACGCCGATCTTGGCGCCGGGGAAGAAACTGAGCGACACCTCCTTGAGGATATGGCGCTTGGGCGGCACGATTTTGCCGACCTTGTTCATGGTAAAGACGTACTGGGCCATCGGGATTTACTTTGGTAAAGATGAAAAAAACAATGCCAGAAAACGGGCTGCCGGCGGTCCGTGAATGCTGTTTTTACGGGCTGTCGGCAGGCATTTTTGCGGGCTGGAACGACACGCTGCGCCGGGGGCGCAAACGCCTTTTGGCAAAGCGTGTTTTATGCGTGAATCCCCCATTATCGTTGCTGTGCGACAATACAGGCGTTGCTGGCTCCAGTTGCCTTCAACATTTGGGCACATCCGGGCACCGCTTCAAGTGGCTCTTGCGATGTAAAACGTAATGTTTAGGGCCCGACTTTTCTGACCCCATCTGCCTTTGACTGGCGGGTTGCCTTCACACAAGGCGCCCACAGGCCGATCTAAAGCGCCCGAACGGCGCCACATCATGACATTTGAAGAATTGAACCTGGCCCCGGCCATTTTGAAGGCCGTGCTCGAACAGGGCTACGACACCCCCACCCCCATCCAGGCCCAGGCCATCCCCGCCGTGCTCAAAGGCGTGGACTTGCTGGGCGGCGCCCAGACCGGCACCGGCAAGACCGCGGCCTTCACGCTGCCCCTGCTGCAGCGCCTGTCCACCGAAGCACGCCTGACCAACCGCCGCGGCGTCAACGCCGTGCGCGCCCTGATCATGACCCCCACCCGCGAACTCGCGGCCCAGGTCGAGGAAAGCGTGCGCACCTACGGCAAATACACCGACCTCACCTCCATGGTGATGTTCGGCGGCGTCGGCATGGGCGCCCAGATTGAAAAACTGCGCCGCGGCGTGGACATCCTGGTCGCCACCCCCGGCCGCCTGCTGGACCACGCCAGCCAGGGCACGCTGGACCTGAGCCAGGTGCAGATCCTGGTGCTCGACGAAGCCGACCGCATGCTCGACATGGGCTTCATCCACGACATCAAGAAGGTGCTGGCCCTGGTGCCCAAGCAAAAGCAGTCGCTGCTGTTCAGCGCGACCTTCAGCGACGAGATCCGCGAACTGGCCAACGGCCTGCTCAAAAATCCCGAATCCATCCAGGTCACGCCGCGCAACACCACGGTGCAGCGCATCACGCAGACCATCCACCCCGTGGGCCGCAGCAAAAAGAAAGCGCTGCTGACCCACATCATCAACGAGCACAACTGGAGCCAGGTGCTGGTGTTCACCCGCACCAAGTTCGGCGCCAACAACGTGGCCGAGCACCTGACCAAAAACGGCATTCCCGCGATGGCGCTGCACGGCAACAAGAGCCAGACCGCCCGCACCCAGGCGCTGGCCGACTTCAAGAGCGGCACGATCCGTGCGCTGGTGGCCACCGACATCGCCGCCCGCGGCATCGACATCGACGAGCTGCCGCACGTGGTCAACTACGAAATCCCCAACGTCAGCGAAGACTATGTGCACCGCATCGGCCGCACCGGCCGCGCGGGCAACAGCGGTGAAGCCGTCAGCCTGGTCTGCCTCGATGAGGAAGGCTTCATGCAGGACATCGAGCGCTTCACCAAGCAGAACATCGAGAAAATCATCGTCCCCGGTTTTGAAGCCGAGCCTGGCGAGCGCGCCGAGCCGCTGGCCATGGGCCGCCAGACCATCTGGGGCGGCCTGGGCAAGCCGCCCAGCCGCGAAGTCATGCAGGCTGCCGCCAAGGCCGCCCGCAGCGAAATGATGCAGCGCATCCGCGACACCAAGGGCGCACAGCCCGCGCGTGGCGCGGGTGGTGGCAATGGCGCTGCGCGCGGACGCGGCCCCGCCGGCGGTGGCAACGGTGGCGGCAATGGCGGTGGCGGCGGACGCGGCCCCCGCACGCCCAATCCAGGCCAGCCACGCCAGGCCTCGGGTTATTCGCAAAACGGCCAGCCTCCCCGCCAGCAGGCACAGCGCCCACCGCGCGACGACCAGCACCAGCAGCCACGCGCACCCCGCAATGAAGCCAGGGAGCCGCGCAACGACTTCGACGAACGCCAACCCGCAAGCCACGCCTCCTCGGGCTTTCCGTCCTCCGGCCAGCCCACGGGCGGCAACCGCGGCAACTACCGGGGCAATCGCTCCGGTGGCGGCGGCGGCGGTGGTGGTGGTGGCGGCCGGGGCAACGGCCCGCGCCGTCCGGGCGGTTCGGGCTCGTTTACCGGCCGGTAAACCCGTCTGGCGGCCCAAAGGCTGGGCTGCCGCGCACCGCCGTATCAGCGCGGTGCGCCCGCAACCAGGCTGAACCCGGGCTTCGGGTTCAGGCAACCTTGATCTGCTTGGCCGGATTGCTCAGTTTGGGCAAGCGGCGGCGCGAGCCGAGGACTAGCTCAATATCCTCGTGCGCGCCGTCAATCAGCACCAGGATCGCTTTTTCAGCCTTGGCCGGATTGCGGGCGATCACCGCATCCAGCACGGCCCGGTGCAGCGGCAAGGAGCGCCTGGGGCCGTCCTTGCGAATGGTGGAAATTTCAAAACTGGTGCGCAGCAAGGCGCTCAGCGCCTTGCTCATCTGGATCAACATGCGGTTGTGCGCGGCGCGCAGCAGGCCCTGGTGAAAGCGCAGGTCGTAGGTGACATAGTCGCCCCCGCCCTCCACGGCGCGCTTCATGCCGGCATAGGCATCCTCGATTTCAGCGATCTCCTGCGCGGTGGCGCGCTCCGCGGCCATGCGCACGGCGGCGGGCTCCACCAGGCGCCGCAGCTCCAGCAGGTCGCGCAAAAATTCGGGTGTGATGCCGGCCTTGGCTTTCCATGCAATCACGTCCGGATCGAACCAGTTCCAGTGCTCCTCGGTCAGCACGCGGGTACCCACCTTGGGGCCCGTGGTGACCAGCCCCTTGGCGATCAGCGACTTGATGGCTTCGCGCACCACCGTGCGGCTCACGCCCAGCTCTTCGCAAAGCACCGGCTCCGGCGGCATGGACATGCCGGCGGCATAACGGCCCGCGACAATGGCTTCCCCGATGTGGTCAACCGTGTTGCCGTGGACGTTTTTCATGGTGGCCATGGCGTGCTTTCAGCCCCGCACAAACAGCGTGACCAGCGGGTCCGGCCCCACCTGCGCACTCCAGTGGCCGTGCAGGGCCGGGTCGAAGGTGGCGCCGGCCGGCAACACGTCGGCCGAGTAGAAATGCTGGCCAGGCTTGAAGATGCGCGAGACCCCGCCCTGCAGGCCGATTTCCATCTGGCCGCCCAGGATGAACACCCACTGCGGGTTCGGCGTGCAATGGAACTGGCTGCGAAACCCCACGGGGCTGTGGCGCAGCTGGTAGCCGCCCGAAGCGAACACTTCCGACAGCATGGCCTGCGGCGAGCCTTCGCCGAGGGGGATGGCCTCTTCCCGAAATTTGGCGCGGCCGTCGGTATCGGTGTAAAGAATGACTTTGGAGAAAACGGTCACAAAGGACTCCGGTGAATGGCGATGAAAAGCAGGCGCTTCATGAAGCTTCGCCGCCAAAGGCGATCTGCACCTTCATGGATTGGCGCTTGTCGCCGGCGAGTGTAAAGGCATGCGTGGCCTGGTCGAACGCAACGATGTCGGTGATAACAGGCCGGCCGTCGATGAGCCGCTGGTTCAGGAAGGCCACCGCCACGGCGAACTCAGGATGAAAGCGGAAGGTGCCGCGCAGTTCCAGCTCCTTGGCGACCAGGGTGTTGAGCGGCAGCGACACATTGCCGCCCAGGCCCACCGTCACAATGACGCCGCGCGGCGCCACCACGTCCAGGCCGGCGACCAGGGCTTTTTCATTGCCCGAGGCTTCGAACATCACATCGAACTGCCCCTTGCCGGCGGCGAAGGCCGCCAGGCCGTCCGGCTCCTGGGCCAGGTTGATGGTCTGGTCCGCGCCCATCTTTTTGGCGCAGGCCAGGGGAAGCTCGGCGATATCGGCCGCGACGATGCAGGCCGCGCCCGCGCGGCGCAGGCCGGCGATCAGCAAAGCGCCAATGGGGCCGCAGCCGGTGACCAGCACCTGCTTGCCGAACACCGAGCCTGCGCGCGAAATGGCGTGCAGGCCCACCGACAAGGGCTCGGCCAGCGCGGCTTCAGACAAAGGCAGGTCGTCGGCCACCGGATGCGCCTGGGCGGCCTCAATCACCAGGGTTTCGCGGAAAGCGCCCTGGATGTGCGGAAAACGCATGGCGCTGCCGTAAAAGCGCATGTCCATGCAGTGGTTGTGCAGGCCCTGCTGGCAGAAGCGGCAAGCGCCGCAAGGCCGCGAAGGCGAAATCGCGATGCGCTGGCCGGCGCGCAGGCCGCTGACCTCGCTGCCCACGGCCTCGACGACACCCGACACCTCGTGGCCCAGCACCATGGGCTCCTTGATGCGCACCGTGCCGAAGCCGCCGTGCTGGAAGTAATGCAGGTCCGAGCCGCAGATACCGCCGTAGGCCACCCGCACACGCAGCTGCTGCGGGCCCAGGATTTCGGTGTCCAGCGGGTCAAGGCGCAGGTCTAGGGGCGCATGACAGACAAGTCCACGCATGATGTTTCTCCCTGGTTGCGCGGGAAGGCGGCGTCACAAAGTCGCCGTCACCCCGCCGTCGACATACAAAACATGGCCGTTGACAAAGCTGGAGGCATCGCTGGCCAGGAACACGGCCGCGCCGGCCAGCTCAGCCACTTCGCCCCAGCGCCTGCTGGGCGTGCGCCCCGTGAGCCAGGCGCTGAACTGTTCATCGGCCACGAGCTTTTCCGTGAGTTCGGTCTTGAAGTAGCCGGGCCCGAGGCCGTTGACCTGGATGCCGTGGGGACCCCAGTCGATCGCCATGCCCTTGGTCAGCATCTTGACTGCGCCCTTGCTGGCCATATAGGGTGCGATGTTGGGACGCCCCAACTCGCTCTGCACCGAGCAGATGTTGATGATCTTGCCCCTGCCGCGCGTGATCATTTTCCGGGCGACCGCCTGCCCGACAAAAAAGACGCTGTCGACATTGGTGCGCATCAGCTCATGCCAGTCCTGTTCGGGGAAATCCTGCAGGGCCATGCGCCTTTGCATGCCGGCGTTGTTGACGAGGATGTCTATGCCGCCCAGCGTGCCTTCAATGTCCTCCACCGCCGCCTGCACCGAAGCGGCATCGGTGACGTCAAAACCGCGTGTGTGAACGGTGAGGCCCTCCTCGCGCAGCACACCGGCCGCGCGCTCCAGCTTGGCACTGTCGCGGCCGTTGAGCACCAGGGTGGCTCCCGCCTGCCCCAGGCCGCGCGCCAACGCAAAACCGATGCCGCCCGAAGAGCCGGTCACCAGCGCAAGGCGCCCGTCAAGCCTGAAAGAGTTCACAACCATGGATGGACTCAATCCAGGCGAACGCCGCTGGCATCGTCAAACACATGGGTCTTGCCGGCCGCGATGTCCAGGTGCACGATGTCGTCCGGGCGCACCGCCGTGCGGCCGTGCATCACCACGATGATCTTCGCGCCGCCCACCTCGAGCAGCAACTCGGTCTCGGCGCCGGTGGGCTCGACCACAATGACCTTGGCCGGAATGCCCTGCCCCGTGGCGGACAGCGACAGGTCGCCGGGCCGCACGCCGTAGTGCACGGGCTGGCCGTCCTGCGCCTGGGCAATCTGGCCTATGGGCCACTGGTGGCCCTCGGCCTCAACCCAGGCCCGGCCGCCCTCCTTGCGCAAAACGCCCTTGAGGACGTTCATGGCGGGCGAGCCTATGAATTGCGCGACAAACAGGTTGCCGGGGCGGTCAAACAGCTCCAGCGGCGTGCCTATCTGCTCGATGATGCCGTCGTGCATGACCACGATGCGGTCGGCCATGGTCATGGCCTCGATCTGGTCGTGCGTGACGTAGACCGTGGTGGTTTTCAGGCGCTGGTGCAGGGCCTTGATTTCGGCGCGCATGGCCACGCGCAGCTTGGCATCCAGGTTGGACAGCGGCTCGTCGAACAGGAAGACCTTGGGGTCGCGCACGATGGCCCGCCCCATGGCCACGCGCTGGCGCTGCCCGCCCGAAAGCTCGCGCGGAAAGCGATCCAGCAGCGGGTCCAGGTTCAGTATGCGGGCGGCATCGCCCACGCGCTTGTTGGTGAGTTCGGCATCGGCCTTGCGCAGCTTCAGGCTGAAAGCCATGTTGTCGCGCACCGTCATGTGCGGATAGAGCGCGTAGCTCTGGAACACCATCGCGATGTCGCGGTCCTTGGAGTCGAGTTCGTTGATGACCTTGCCGTCGATCGACATCTCGCCGCCGCTGATTTCCTCCAACCCGGCCAGCATGCGCAGCAGCGTGGACTTGCCGCAGCCCGAGGGCCCCACCAGCACGACAAATTCGCCGTCGGAGATGTCGAAGCTGATGCCGTGGATGATCTTGACCTTGCCGAAGGCCTTTTCAATATTGCGAAACGATACAGAAGCCATGTGGTATTTCCCGAGATCAGCTCTTCACAGCGCCGGCTGTGAGGCCCGACACCATATAGCGTTTGAAAGCGTAATAAATTGCCGCCGGAGGCAGCGCGTAGATCAGGCCGGTGGCCATCAGCAGTTCCCACGGCGAGTCGTCGGCGGCGAGGAAGTTGCCCAGGGCCACCGCCAGCGTCACGCTGGTGTCCCTGGACAGCAGCAGGAAGGCGTAGAGGTATTCGTTCCAGGCCAGCAGCAGCGCATAGGTGCCGACCGCCACCAGCGAGGGCACCATCAGCGGCAGGTAGACCAGCCGAAACAGCTGCATGGCCGTGGCGCCGTCCATGCGGGCTGCTTCATCAAGCTCGTAAGGCAGCTTGTCGGAGGCCTGCTTGAGCACCCAGATGCAATAAGGCGAAGCAATGGTCACCATGGCCAGGATCAACGACCACTGGTGGTTCAGCATGCCGTAGTTGCCCATGGTCTTGTACATGGGAACGGCCAGGAAAGCGGCGGGAATGAAGTAGGTGAACAGCGCCATGTTCATCACCGTGCGGCCGCCGCGCACCTTGAGCCGGCTGATGGCAAAGGCCGCGGTGGTGGAGACCACCAGCGTCAGCACCCCCACCGACAGCGCGATCACCAGCGAGTTGCCCAGCTGCACCCAGAAGTGGTCGAGGTAAAAATGCTTTTGCCAGAACACCGTCTCGAAATTGTCCAGCGTGGGCTTTTTGGGCCAGAGCCGCCCTGTCGTGGCTTCGTTGCGCGGGGAGATCGCGAACAGCACCATGTGGTAGATCGGGATCAACGTCCACAGCAGGACCGGGATGCCGACCAGCAGCAGCCTGGCCTCCCGGGTGACTGAACGCAGTGTGACGCGGCTCATTTGGACAACCTTTTCATCATGAAATACACCAGCGGCAGCACCAGCGGCAGCGCCACGACGATGGAGGCCAGGGACAGGTCAACCTGGTCCAGGCGCAGGTAGCGGATGCCCAGCGTGGCCAGCACATGCGTGAGGTCGGCCGGCCCGCCGCCCGTGAGCAGGTACACGCTGTTGAAGTCGCCCAGTGTCCAGATCATGGACAGGATGGTCGAGGTCAGGTACAGCGAGCGCATGGACGGCCAGGTGATGAAGCGGAACTTCTGCCAGACCGTGGCGCCGTCCACCGAGGCCGCTTCATACTGCTCGGCGGGAATCGCCATGCGCCCGGCCAGCAGGATCAGCGTCCAGAAGGGCAGGGATTTCCAGATGTGCGCCAGCATGGAAAACGACAGGGCCAGCGTCGGGTCATTGAGCCAGTTGGGGCCGTCTATGCCCGTGGCCTTGAAAATCAGGGTGTTGATGACGCCCCACTCGGGGTTGAGCATGAAGCGCATCGACAGAATGGTCGGGATCGAGGGCACGGCCCAGGGCAGGATAAAAATCACCGACAACGCCTTGATCCACCAGCGCGTGTTCAGGAAAAATCCCGACAGAAACAGCGCCACCACCATCTTGAGGTTCACCGCCACGACGATGAACACCACCGTGTTGACAAGCGAGCGGAAAAAAATCGGGTCCGCAAACAGCCTGACATAGCTGTCCGGATGGCGAGCCAGCCACAGGCCGTAGCCCACGGGATAGATCACAAAGACCAGGAAGATCAGCAGGTAGGGAATGACCAGCACGAGCCCCCACTTCTCCCACGAAGTCATGGCGGCGCGCTCGGCACGCACGGAAGGGGCGGCCTGTTGAAGGGTTGCAGTGCTCATGCTTTGCTCTGTTGACGCGCGCCGCCTGCCTGGGATGCCTGGAAGCTTCAGGCAGGCGGCGCGGTTTTTTCAGTCAGTAGGTGCTCAGTTCGCCACGGTCTTGATGCGGGCGATCATTTCATCAACAGCCTTGTCCACGGGCATCTTTTCATTGATCACGCGGTTGGCCGCCTTGGCCCACACGTTCTCGTTGTTCAGGATGGTGAACTTGTAGTTCTTGGTGAACTCGAAGTTGACGGTGCCGTTCATGAACTGGTTGTAGACCGACTGCCTGTGGGCATCAGCCTTCCAGAACGGACGCTGCTGCGCGGCCTTGGTCACCGGGAACCACCGGCCCAGCGAGCCTTCCACGTAAGGCGTGAGGTTTTCTTCCTGCATCAGGAATGACACAAACTCCTTGGCGCGGGCCTTGTTCTTGGCCTGGTTGAACACCACACCCACCTTGACGGCAGCACGGTACACCATCTTGCCGCCGTCAGGCTTGTTCGGGAAGCCCGCCGTGCGGATGCGCTCGGTGTAGTTCTTCTTCGCGGTCTCGCGCTCTTCGGGCTTGAGTGACGCGTTGTTCATGTCGTCCAGCCATTTCGCGGCGATGGAGATCGTGGCGTTGTGGGTCAGGATGGTGGTCTTGTTGTGGAAGGCGACGTTGTTGTCCGGGTCTTTCCAGCTGGTGGACGAAGGCGGCGTGCAGCCCTTGGCGTAAGGCTGGGTGTAGTCCGTCAGTGCGCCAATCAGGCCTGCACGCACCTGCGGATCGTCGACCAGCAGCTTGCCGCTGTCGTTCACCAGCTTGACGTTGTAGGCGTCCATAAAGGTCAGGAAGGAGTAAAAGGAGTCGCTCGAATCCACGCCCAGCGGCTGGCCAATGCCGAAAGTGCGGTTGCCGGTTTTCTGGCGGTGGGCGGGCTGCACCTTGTCGCACCAGAAGGACCAGTAATCCTTCCAGGCCGTGGGAATGTCGGATTCCTTGAAGCCGGCTTCGTTGAGCATGTCCACCCAGTACTCGATGTGCATGGTCTGCTGCTTCATCGGGAAGGCGTAATAAGCCCGCGTCTTGGTGACGTCGTTGTAGAGGAAGGCGGTTTCCGCCGTATTGGGCGCGAAGCGCGCGCGCATGGGGCTGATCACGCTGCTGATGTCTTCGAGCTTGCCGTCGAAGGCCCACTTGCCCGCGACCTGGAAGTCATAGACGTCGGCATAAGCCACGTCAGGCGGGCTGCCGGAATCGAGCGCCGCAACGGTCTTGGGGATCATGTCCTGCACGGGGTACTGCGAGAGCTCGACCTTCACGCCCTTGTGCTTTTCCTCGTACTTCTTGATCGCGGCGAAGAGCGCATCGTCTTCGGCTTTGTAAAAGCCCTTGACCCACCAGACGGTGAGCTTTTCCTGGGCGGAGGCCTGCCCCGCCGATATGAGGCCTGCCGCGACCATCGCGGCGGCCAGGATTGTCTTGAGTCTCATGTGTCTTGTCTCCTCTGCGGGTGGGTTGTTGAACTGCAAAAACTCGGCGCCTTGCGCTCTTGGACGCATTGTTATCATATGATGATTAACCCCCTGATCTTTTATGGAAAACCCGGAGCATCCCGACCTCGGAACCAAGTCCAGGATGGATTCAATGCCATTCCGGCACCGGGGTAAAGAGGGCTTGCCCGGCAAAATGCGCGCGCAGGTTGTCGACAGCCAGTTTGGCCATGGCGTGGCGCGTCTGCACCGTGCCGCTGGCCATGTGCGGCGTCAGCACCACGTTGTCCATGGACCAGAGCGCTTCGGCGGGATGTGGCTCCTTCTCGAACACATCAAGCGCCGCGCCGGCGATGACGCCTTGCTGCAGCGCATCAACCAATGCCGCTTCATCGACCACGGAGCCGCGCGCAACGTTGATCAGGTAGCCTTCAGGCCCCAGGGCCTTGAGCACCTCGGCGTTGATCAGGTGGCGCGTGCCGGCGCCTCCCGGTGTGATGACGATGAGGAAGTCCACCTGCGCAGCCAGCGCCTGTGCCGTGGGATAAAAGGTGTAAGCGAGTTCCGCCTTGGCGCTGCGGCCGGTGTAGGCAATCGACATGCCGAAGGCCTCGGCCCGGCTCGCGATGGCCTGGCCTATGCGGCCCAGGCCGACGATGCCCAGGCGCGCGCCCGAGACCTTGCGCGCCAGCGGCATGGGCCCTTCCTTGGCCCATCGCCCGGCGCGCACATAACGGTCCGCCAGCGGAATGCGACGCGCCACCGACAGCATGAGCCCTATGGCCAGGTCCGCCACCTCGTCGTTGAGCACGCCCGGCGTATGGGTGACCGGAATGCGCCGCTCCAGCGCGGCGGCGACGTCCACGCCGTCATAACCCACACCCATGATGGAAACAAGCTCGAGCGCGGGGAGCTGGTCCATCAGGGAACGCGGCACCTTGGACTCCCCGCCCCCGGCGATGCCGCGCACCAGCGGAGCGATTTTGGCGAAGGCCGCCGGATCGGTTTCGTGCAGCCGGTCATGGACTTCATAAGCTGCCTGCAGCGGCTCCATCAGGAAGGGCGGGAGCTTGGCGACGGTGAGGATGTGCGGGCGGTTGGACGGGGCGGACAAGGGCGGACTCCTGCGGTCATGGTTTTCACTAAGATAGTCACTTCAATGGTATGACGATAATATGTTTGACGACTTAAGGACTTTCCCGCATGAGCACACCACCCAACACCCCGAAAAAGAAACCCGCCCACGAACTCCGCAGCCAGCAGTGGTTCGGCCGACAGGACCGAGACGGCTTTGCCTACCGCAGCTGGGTCAAGGGCAAAGGCGTTCCGCATGACCAGTTTGACGGCCGGCCCGTCATCGGCATCTGCAACACCTTCAGCGAACTGACGCCCTGCAACTCGCACTTCCGCACGATTGCCGAGCAGGTCAAGATTGGTGTCTACGAAGCCGGCGGCTTCCCGCTTGAATTCCCCGTGATGTCGCTGGGCGAGACCCTGCTGCGCCCCACCGCCATGCTGTACCGCAACCTGGCCAGCATGGACGTCGAAGAAAGCATTCGCGGCAACCCCATCGACGGCGTGGTGCTGCTGATGGGCTGCGACAAGACCACGCCTTCGCTGGTGATGGGCGCTTCGAGCGTTGACCTGCCCACGGTGGGCGTCAGCGGCGGCCCCATGCTGAGCGGCAAATGGCGCGGCCAGGAGCTGGGCTCAGGCACCGGCGTCTGGAGCATGAGCGAGCAGGTGCGTGCAGGCACGCTGAAGCTGCAGGAATTTTTCGAGGCCGAAAGCTGCATGCACCGCAGCCACGGCCACTGCATGACCATGGGCACGGCCTCGACCATGGCCAGCATGGTCGAAGCGCTGGGCATTGGCCTGCCGGGCAATGCCGCCTACCCCGCGGTGGACGGCCGGCGCAATGTGCTGGCCCGCATGGCCGGCCGCCGCGCCGTTGACATGGTGCATGAAGACCTCACACTGTCCAAAATCCTCACGCGCCAGGCATTTGAAAACGCCATCAAGACCTTGGCTGCGATAGGCGGCTCGACCAACGCAGTGATCCACCTGATCGCGATCGCCAGGCGCATAGGCGTTGAGCTCACGGTGGACGACTTCGACCGGCTGGCCAGCGAACTGCCCTGCCTGGTCAACCTGCAGCCTTCGGGCAAATACCTGATGGAAGACTTCTGCTACGCCGGCGGCCTGCCGGTGGTCATGAAGGAAATCGCGCAGCACCTGCACACCGGCGCCATCACCGCCAACGGCAAGACCATTGGTGAAAACATCGCCGATGCGGAAAACTTCAACACCGACGTGATCAAGCCGCTGTCCGCACCCTTCAAGGACAAGGCCGGCATCGCCGTGCTGCGCGGCAACCTGTCGCCGCGCGGCGCGGTCATCAAGCCCAGCGCGGCCACGCCCGCACTCATGGTGCACAAGGGCCGGGCCGTGGTGTTTGAAACCATTGAAGACTTCCACGCGCGCATTGACGACGAAAATCTGGACATCGACGAAAACTGCGTCATGGTGCTCAAGAACTGCGGCCCCAAGGGCTACCCCGGCATGGCCGAAGTCGGCAACATGCCGCTGCCGCCCAAGGTGCTGCGCAAGGGCATCACCGACATGGTGCGCATCAGCGACGCGCGCATGAGCGGCACGGCCTACGGCACCGTGGTGCTGCACACCGCGCCCGAAGCCGCCGCCGGCGGCCCGTTGGGCCTGGTGCAGAACGGGGACATCATCGAGCTCGACGTACCGAATCGCCGCCTGCACCTGCATGTGAGCGACGAGGAACTGGCAAAACGCATGGCCAGCTGGAAGGCGCCCGAGCCGCCGCTGAATTCGGGTTACTGGAAGCTTTACATCGACCACGTGCTGCAGGCCGATGAAGGCGTGGACCTGGATTTCCTGGTCGGCAAGCGCGGGGCTTTTGTGCCGCGCGATAACCACTAAGCCGGGTACAGGGCGGGTACCGGGCCGCGCGCAGGCGGCGGGTACCATAGTGGTTTGAGGCGCGGCGTGCTTTTCCCGGTTTTTCTTCCCTGAAAAGGCCCGCGCCGGGATGCCCGAAGAAGGCGGAAGAAGCCAGGAAACCCAATGCAAGCCAGAAAATTCGATGTCGTCGCGCTCGGCGAAGCCATGGTGGAGTTCAACCAGACCACCGCCGGCCAGCCCAACTACCTGCAGGGCTTTGGCGGCGACACCAGCAATGCCGTGATCGCCGCCGCGCGCGCCGGCGCCAGCACCGCCTACTTGACCCGCCTGGGCGGTGACACCTTCGGCCAGTCGCTGATGGCCTTGTGGGCTGCCGAAAACGTCTCCACCGCCGCCGTCCAGCAGGACAGCGAGGCCAGCACCGGCCTTTACTTCGTCACCCACGGCCCCAAGGGCCATGAATTCAGCTACCTGCGCGCGGGCTCCGCGGCCAGCCGCATGACGCCGGCCTGGCTGCAGCAGGCCGGCGCGGCAGAAGCCGTGCGCCAGGCCAAGGTGCTGCACGTCTCTGGCATTTCACTGGCGATTTCCGCGAGCGCCTGCGACACGGCCTTTGCCGCGATGAAGCTGGCCAAAGAGGCCGGCACGCTTGTCTCGTTTGATTCCAACCTGCGGCTCAAGCTCTGGCCGCTGGACCGCGCGCTGGCCTGCACCCGCCACGCGGTGTCGCTGTGCGACATCTTCCTGCCCAGCCTCGAAGACATCACCACGCTCAACGGCATGACGGACCCCGACCAGGTGGTGGACTGGGGTCATGGCCTGGGCGCCAAAACCGTGGTGCTCAAGCTGGGCGGCGAGGGCGCGCTGGTCAGCGACGGAAAGCGGCGCGAGCGCGTGCCCGTGCACCGCGTGAAGCTGGTGGATGCCACCGGCGCGGGCGACTGCTTCTGCGGCAACCTGCTGGCGCGCATCGCCCAGGGAGACACGGTGTTCGACGCCACACGCTACGCCAATGCGGCGGCCGCCCTCACGGTGCAAGGCTATGGCGCCGTGGCGCCGCTGCCGCGCCCCGAACAGGTCAGGGCCTTGCTGTGAGCCGCCTGCTGGCCGTCGACTGGGGCAGCTCGTCGCTGCGCGGCGCGCTGCTCAGCGCCGAGGGCATCGCACTTGAAGAACGCGCCTTTCCGCGCGGCATCCTCACGGTGGAGGCCGGCGGCTTTCCCGAGGTTTTTCAAAGCTGCTTTGGCGACTGGATGACGCCCGGCACGCTGTGCCTGATCTCCGGCATGGCCGGCAGCAAACAAGGCTGGCGTGAAGCGCCCTACTGCGCATGCCCCGCGGGCTTTGACGCGATTGCCGCCGCGCTTGAATGGGTGGAGCCCGGCCGCATCGCCATCGTGCCGGGCCTGAGCATTGACAAGGCCGGCGTGCCCGACGTCATGCGCGGCGAGGAAACGCAGATCTTCGGCGCCCTGCAGTTGCTGGGCCTCAACCATGCCCGGCTGGTACTGCCCGGCACGCACAGCAAATGGGTGGGCGTGACGGATCGCAAGGTAATGGATTTCTCGACCTGGATGACCGGCGAGCTGTATGCGCTGCTGCGCCGGCATTCCATCCTCGCGCGCATGCTGCCGGAGGACGAACCCGCGCTGGACAGCGCCGCCTTCGACCGGGGCGTGGCCCATGCGCTGGCCGGCCCCGGCCTGCTGAATACGGCCTTCAGCACGCGCACGCTGTCGCTGTTCAACCGCATGGGCACCGAGGCCCTGCCCAGCTACCTCTCGGGCCTGGTCATAGGCGAAGAACTCAAAGCGCAGACGCTGCCGCGCGGCGAACCCGTGGTGGTCATGGGCGCCGAAGCGCTCACGGTCCGCTACGAACAGGCATTGGCCCAGCTCGGCGTGCCCGTCCAGCGCGTGGGCGCGGGCGCCACCTGGCGCGGCTTGCGCGCGATTGCAGACACGCTCGGCTGATCCCGCAAATCCACTCACAGAACACCATGAACGCCGCACACTCCAAATTCTCCCAAGCCCTGGCCACCCTCCCCCTGGTCGCCATCCTGCGCGGGCTCACGCCGGCCGAGGCCCTGCCCGTCGGCCAGGCGCTGGTCTCCACGGGCTGGACGCTGATCGAGATCCCGCTCAATTCACCGCAGCCGCTGGAGAGCATCGCCGCCATGGCGAGCGCCTATCCCGACGCCTTGATAGGCGCGGGCACGGTGCTGACCCCCGAGGACGTGCGCAATGTGCAGGCCGCGGGCGGCCAGCTCATCGTCTCGCCCAACTTCAACCCGGCCGTGGTGCGCGAAGCCGCGCGCCTGGGCATGGTCTGCCTGCCCGGCGTGATCACCCCCAGCGAGGCCTTTGGCGCGCTTGAAGCGGGTGCCACGGGCCTCAAGCTTTTCCCGGCCGAGATGATCACACCCGCCGTGGTGAAAGCCTTGCGCGCCGTGTTGCCGGCGCCACTCCCGGTCATGCCGGTGGGCGGCGTCACGCCGGCCAATATGGGCGCCTACCTCGCGGCCGGCGCCAGCGGCTTCGGCATAGGCTCGGCGCTGTACAAGCCCGGCATGACGGCCGCCCAGGTGGCCGACAGCGCGAAAAACTTCATCGCCGCCTACACGGGTAGCATGCGGGCATGAGCACCCCCATTTCCGCGTCCGCATCCACCATTTCCTTCGGCCTGGCCGGCCGCGTCTGCATCGTCACCGGCGGGGCGCAAGGCATAGGCGAGGCCTGCGCGCGCCGCTTTGCGCGTGAGGCAGCCCATGTGGTGATTGCCGACATCGACGACGCGCGCGGCGCGGCGCTGGCCCAGGAGTTGGGCGGCCTGTACGTGCATTGCGACGTCGGAGACAAGGCCCAGGTCGATGCGCTGGTCGCACAAGCCGTGGCCGCGCACGGCCGCATCGACGTGCTGGTCAACAACGCCGGCATCTTCAAGGCGGCTGAATTCCTCGAGGTGACGGAAGCCGACTTTGACGCCGTGCTGCGCATCAACCTCAAGGGGTCCTTCCTGGTGGGCCAGGCCGTGGCGCGCGTGATGGCCGCCGCCGGCAAGGGCAGCATCGTCAACATGAGCTCGGTCAACGGCGTGCTCGCCATCCCCACGATCGCCAGCTACAACGTCAGCAAGGGCGGCATCAACCAGCTCACGCGCGTGATGGCGCTGTCGCTGGCCGGCCAGGGCGTGCGCGTCAATGCCGTGGCGCCCGGCACCATCTCGACTGAGCTGGCTGCCAAAGCCGTGCTGACCAGCGACGAGGCCAAGGCCAAGATCATGAGCCGCACACCCATGAAGCGCCTGGGCGAGCCCTCAGAGATCGCCGACACCGTGGCCTACCTGGCCAGCGATGCGGCCAGCTACATCACCGGCGAGATTGTGGTGGTGGATGGCGGGCGCATGACACTGAACTACACCGTACCCGTGTAGCCCGGCCTGCACGCGCAGGCGTGCCGGTTTCGCGCCTTTGGTTGACATGGATCAGGTCGCCCACCGCGGAAGGCCCTGAAGATGCTTTTGGCCGCCCATGCCAAATACCCCTCACATCCATGAGGCTTGACCTTCCCACGGGGGGAAGGTCTACCCTTGTCCATGGTCCCGGTCCGGGTCCGCGGAACACCAAAGGAAGCCCACCATGAATCACACACATCACGCCGCCCCGGGAAACGCACACGGCACAGGCCACATGCCGCTCGCAGCACCGGCCGGGCTGAAGGACCCCGTCTGCGGCATGGACGTCAGCACGGCATCCGCGCACCACCTTGAGCACGAGGGAAAGCCTTACTACTTCTGCAGCGCCGGCTGCCTGGCCAAATTCTCCGCCGATCCGGCGGCCTATGCCGGTGCATCCAAGTCGGCGCCCGCGCCCGCTGCGGCTCACGGACCTGATACGGGCCAGGGCGGCGAAACCCTTTACACCTGCCCCATGCACCCGGAAATCCGGCAGGACCATCCGGGCAACTGCCCGATCTGCGGCATGACGCTGGAGCCCGTCATGCCCAGCCTCGATGAGGATGAGAACCCGGAGCTCAAATCCTTCACGCGCCGTTTCTGGTGGACCTTGCCGCTCAGCGTGGTGGTCACGGTGCTCGCCATGTTCGGCCACCGGCTCGGCTGGTTCAACATGGCCGTGCAAAGCTGGATAGAGCTGGTGCTGAGCCTGCCGGTCGTGCTGTGGGCAGGCTGGCCTTTCTTCGTGCGCGGCGCGCAATCGGTGGCCCACCGCAGCCCCAACATGTGGACCCTCATCAGCCTGGGCACGGGCGCGGCCTTCGCCTACAGCGTGGTCGCCACCCTGGCGCCCGGGGTGTTTCCGGACTCGTTTATTTCCATGGGCCGTGTGGCGGTGTATTTTGAAGCGGCGGCCGTGATCATCTCGTTGACGCTGCTCGGCCAGATGCTGGAGCTGAAGGCGCGTTCGCAAACCTCCGCCGCGATCAAATCGCTGCTGGGCCTGGCACCCAAAACCGCGCGGCGCATCAAGGCCGACGGCACCGAGGAAGACGTGCCGCTGACCCATGTCCACGTCGGCGACAGCCTGCGCGTGCGCCCCGGCGAAAAAGTGCCGGTCGACGGCATCGTCACCGAAGGCGGCAGCGCCGTCGACGAATCCATGCTGACCGGGGAGCCCTTGCCCGTGAGCAAACGCCCCGGCGACAGGCTGATAGGCGCCACACTCAACACCAGCGGCGCCCTGGTGATGCGCTCCGAGCGCGTCAGCGCGCAAACCATGCTCTCGCAAATCGTGCAGATGGTGGCACAGGCCCAGCGCTCCAAGGCGCCGCTGCAGCGCATGGCCGACCAGGTGGCCGGCTGGTTTGTGCTGGCCGTGGTGGCCGTGGCCGTGCTGACCTTTTTTGGCTGGGGCTTTTTCGGCCCGCAGCCGAGCTGGGTCTACGGCCTGATCAACGCGGTAGCGGTGCTCATCATCGCCTGCCCCTGCGCACTGGGCCTGGCCACGCCAATGTCCATCATGGTCGCCACCGGCAAGGCGGCCGGCCAGGGCATTCTTTTCCGCGACGCGGCGGCGATTGAGCATTTGCGCACCGTCGACGTGCTGATCGTCGACAAGACCGGCACGCTGACGGCCGGCAAGCCGGCCTTCGACCGCGCGGTCCCCGCCGCCGGATTCAGCGCCGACGAGGTGTTGCGGCTGGCCGCCAGCCTGGACCAGGGCAGCGAACACCCGCTGGCCGACGCCATTGTGGCGGCGGCGCGCGAACGCGGCCTGGCACTGGACCCGACCGAGAACTTCGAGTCGGCCAGCGGCATAGGCGTCAGCGGGCGTGTGGCCGGCCGGCTGCTCGCGCTCGGCAATACCGCGTTGATGGCACAGGCCGGTGTGGCTGTGGATGCGCTGCTGGCCCAAGCGGAAGCCTTGCGTGCCGAGGGTGCCAGCGTGATGCACCTCGCGGTCGACGGCCGGCTTGCCGGCCTGCTTGCCGTGGCCGACCCGGTCAAAGCCAGCACACCCGAGGCCCTGGCGGCGCTCAAAGCCGCCGGTCTGCGCGTGATCATGGCCACCGGCGACGGCCTGACCACCGCCAAAGCCATCGCCGCCCGCCTGGGCATTGACGAGGTTCATGGCGGCGTGCAGCCGGCCGACAAGCTGACGCTGGTCAAGCGACTGCAGGATGAAGGCCATACCGTCGCCATGGCCGGCGACGGCATCAACGACGCCCCGGCCCTGGCGCAGGCCAACGTGGGCATCGCCATGGGCACGGGCACCGACGTGGCCATGAACAGCGCCCAGATCACGCTGGTCAAGGGTGATTTGCGCGGCATCGCGCAAGCCCGGAAAATCTCGGAGGCGACGATCGCCAACATGAAGCAGAACCTCGGCTTTGCCTTCGTCTACAACTCGCTCGGGGTGCCGCTGGCCGCGGGCTTGCTCTTCCCCTTCACCGGCTGGCTGCTGTCGCCCATGATCGCAGCCCTGGCGATGAGCCTGAGTTCGGTGTCGGTGATCAGCAATGCGTTGAGGCTGCGCGGAAAGCGTTTGTAAGTTGCGTTGAATCAGGGCTGACTCCGCCCGGTTTGATTGCTATGCTGCGATGACAAGGCGCCACCCACGCGCCTGGCGGAGAACACCATGGCCACGATCTACAAGGAATTCATCGTCGACGCCGGCATGGACAGTGTCTGGGACGCGCTGCGCGATTTCAATGCCGTGCATCAGCGCCTGGCGCCCGGCTTTGTCGTCGATTGCCAGCCCGGCGAAGGCAGCCGCACCGTGACCTTTGCCAACGGCGCGGTGGCGCACGAAGTGCTGGTGGGCATCCATGAAGCTACTCGTCGCCTCAGCTACACCGTAGTCGGCGGCAAGGCCAGCCATCACATGGCTTCGGCCCAGCTGTTTGCCGAAGGCGACAAGCGCACACGCTTTGTGTGGATCACCGACGTGCTGCCCGATGCGCTGGAGGGCTACATCGATGCAATGATGACCCAGGGTGGAGCGGTGATGCAGCGGACGCTCAGCGGGTCTTTGCAAAAACCCGCGGGCTAGGCTTTTTGCTGTTTCGTATGCCGATGTTGGTTTGGGTTCTGCTGGCCGGGGGTTGCCCGGCGGCAACTTGCTTTTATCGAAACCCGCAAAGCGGGTTTTCTTTTGTTCGCCAAAAGGCGCGCTACGCGCGCGGGGTTTGCTCACTTCGCGCAGCGAAGTTACGCAAACACCAAAAGTAAGCAAAAGGTCATGCAATGGGGATTCGCTCACTTCGCGAAGCGAAGTTACGCGAATACCAAAAGGCGACCCTGGTGTCTGCGACCCTTCGCTTCGCTACGGGCAACCTGCGGTGCTCGGTCCGGACGGGGTCAAAAACAACTCGCTTCGCTCAAACACGTTTTTGCCCTTATCCGTCTGAACCTGCGCTCCTCGGCGCATACACAAGGGGTGGGGACAGGAATACAAAATCCGAACACCTGAAGAAACAAGGACTCGCCGTGGCGAGTCCTTGTTTGTATTTGTCTTCTTGGTATTTCGGTTCCCGTTCCCGATTGCCCCGTTCTGGCTTATTTGTCTTCTTGGTATTTCGGTTCCCGTTCCCGATTGCCCCGTTCTGGCT
>NZ_JBFUGK010000027.1:0-74023 GCF_056402935.1 Polaromonas sp. P3_B1 | reverse complement strand
GGGCAAGGTCATCCACATCAGCGCCGACGCCACGCAGAACAACCAGGGCGGCAGTGGCGGTGCGTCTTCAGGCAGCGTAGGTGGCAGCAGCGCGAGCGATGCGGCCGCGGCCGCCGCAGCCGCGATGGCGACCTACAAGGTGCGCGTCAAGCTCGACGAGCAGGTGCTCAAAGACCCGCAGGGCAGGGCGCTGGCCATCACGCCGGGCATGCAGGTCGTGGCCGAGATCAACCAGGGCAAGCGGACGGTGCTCGAGTATTTGCTGTCGCCTGTGCAGAAGGCGGTGCAGGAGTCGGGGAGGGAGAGGTGAGGTTGAACCGCGGACTTGCCATGTGGGCGCCAGTGGAGAAGCGAAATGCGTGACTATTGGCTAACTCAATACCTCCTCAGTGCAATTGGCTGGGGTTATCTGATCATCGTATTGATCGTGCTTGCACTAGTGCTATGGCTAGTCAAAGAGAAAGTTGCGAAGACAGCTGCCGCCCTGATCGTTCTGGGGCTGGCATCCATCCTGCCGATTCAGGGTTTTCAGGAGTATGTAAAAGAAAAAGAGGCCGCAGACGCTTATCGCGCGCGCCTAGCAAAAGCGCAGGCTTTGTTTGACGAGCGCTGCAAGACGGCGGGAGAGAAGATTTACAAGACGGTGGACGGTGTAGATGGACTGCTGTTAATGAAAGTGAGGCAGTACGATGCCGCGAAGTCCAATTCAATGATGGCTGGCGCTGCTGCCGCACACGAATTCTATGGGGACGACTACATACGCTCCTTTCTTTTATATGAACGCGAAGCAACATCGCCTGGCGGTAGATCACTTGTGCTGGATTCATCGACATCAACTGACCCAGGCTACCGGTATGTGGACGTACTTGAGCCTGTGCATCAAAAAAGTTACCGCTATACCCTCGCGGCGGATATGCGAATTAAACGTGAAGAGACTAAAGGTCCAATGCCGCGTTTTGGCGTTACGTTTGAAGACGTCGTGAGTCCAGGTGAGCGTGAGTATTGGGTTGCGAGTAGTACGGTGAAGGTTGTCGACTTAAAAACTCAAGAGACGCTGGGGGAGTTCACGCGATATGTAATCGAGCCGGGTCAAGGTAGCCAGGCCGGACAGAGGGCGCCTTGGTTGTTCGCAAAAGGCTGCGGCATGGATACCAGTTATGGCCGCGATAGCACCCGACTTTTTGTTGCTCARGTACTAAAGCCAATCAAAGAATCCTCGAAATAATCATGTTTACTGAAACTTCTGCGTATCTAAAGTCCGCTAGCTTGCAAATAGTCGTTAAAGCAATGCCTGATGATGGAGGCGAAATTCTCAAAGATTGGCTAGCCATTGGCAATAGTCGCTCAAACAAGTTCACTATCACCCGTGCTGAACAATTGTGTGCGGCACTAGTCAACAACATATCAATGGAAAAGGGAGAAGGAAATGCGTGATTACTGGTTAACCAAGGAACTGCTGCAAGCCGCAGGTATCGGCTTTTTACTGCTGGCCCTGATTGGAATTGGACTGGCGCTGTGGCTGCCCAAGAAATGGTGGGGAAAGCTGCTGGCAGTCTTGGCGGTGGGATTTGTGACTGCCATACCGATTTACAAGGCCGTTCAGGACAACCATCAGCAACAGGTGGTGGTGGATGACTACAAAGAGCGGCTTGCCAAGGCGCAGGCTTTGTTTGAAGAGCGGTGCAAGACTGCGGGGGAGAAAATTTACAAGACAGTGGATGACGTAGATGGTGTGCTGTTGATAAAAGTCAGGCCGGACAAAATCAATTTTGCTGAGCAGCGGGTCATGGATGATCCATATGGGCAAGAAAATTCGGGTGGGGATGGATACATTCGATCATTTCTTGCTGGGAAATCGGATGCTTATTGGCTCACGGATAAAACAATAAAAGGTGCTTTTCAGTTTGTCGAGGTTATCGATACGTCATCGCAAAATATTACTCGTTACACCGCTGAGATAACGACCAAAAGCGGAACAGAGCGTTTGAGTTTAAGAAGCAATGTCGAATCTCGGCAAGAAGCAAGATATGCCGTGGATTGGCAGGACGAGTCAACGCCGACTGATAGAGATAACTGGATCGCTTGTGGTTCAGTGATGGTTCTTGACTCAACGAACAAAGAAATACTAGGGAAGCGCACTGGATGCATGCTCGATACGGGGTTGGGAGACACCTCTGGCGGGCGATCTCCTTGGGCTTATGCCCGAGATAGTGCGTGTCCTGCCCCTCGAAAGACACCTGACGGGCGTGCAATTTTTGATCCTATCGATCGCAATTTCGTAGAAAAAGTGCTTAGGCCAAACACGAAAAACTAGTCATGACAAACGAAATTCAAGCCTATCTTAGGTATGCCAATGTGCAGATGGCTGCAGAAGCCTTGTTAGATCGGTTTCCTGTATCGACAGAGGATGGTTTAAAGAGAGCGCTTGCATTTGGCAACAATCGTTCAAGCAAATTCACCACCACTCAAGCAGATCAATTCGTTGCAGACGGATGGACTGTTGTAGACCACAAGTCCAACACAAATACGGGATTTAGTGGCACGCTCTTCAAAAACACTCTGACGAACGAACTCGTCCTGAGCTTCCGTTCCACTGAATTCATAGACGACGCGGCACGCGACAACCAGGCTACCAACGGGATGGAGATACGCCCCTTTGGCTGGGCCTTCGGACAAATATCGGACATGCAGAGCTGGGTTGATGGGCTGCTCGACAGCAACAAGATCAATCTGCAGCAGACCTTGACTGTCACCGGTTATTCCCTCGGTGGCCACTTGGCGACAGCCTTTGATCTCCTATACCCCAATGCCGCGACGTCCATCTACACATTCAACGGCGCCGGAGTAGGCATCCTTAATAACAGTATCAGTCTTGGCTCAGTCATCAGTGCTTTCGACCAACGCCGCAGCACTGGCAGTAACGCTGACCTGTTCACCGATGCATCCGTGCGAGATTTCTACGATTCCTACAAAAGCATTGTCAGCTATGTGAATGGCGTGGTAACGCTCGAGGTCATCGATTCAGCTTTGGTGCAGGCGAAGACACTGACCACACAGCTATCTCCAAATACAGCTGGCTATGGTGAGGCCGCGCTTCTGGTCAAGGCCCTGCAGCGCGGTAAAGACATCGCTTTTGAAGCTGCGCGGGTAACCAACCTGTCCAGTGGGGACGGCAACAATGCTGCTGGTGTGACGCTGGCCAACATTGAAGCCATTGGCCTGGACTATCAGTTGGCCGTTCTTAAAGCCGGTGAAAAAACCTCCAGTTATGGTGACGAAGATGCAATACGTAAGGCCTTGGGCGGCCTCCCCCGGACCACGGACAACCGGGCCAACGTATTTGATTTGTATGGTGCCACCACCCCATCCATGGTGTCCAATTCTCAACGCCATTTGGGTATTAGCACACCGATATGGATTGAAGACCAACCGCTCCTTCGCGGTAGCGCTGCCGCAGACGTTTATAGCGAAAGCTCATTTGCCAATGGCGTCAAGCTGCTGGTGCCCAATTTTTCTGCCAACGACTTTGGTGACACACACAGCCTGGTGCTGCTCGTTGACAGCCTGAATGTGCAGAACACGCTGGCCCAGCTTGACCCCGCGTTAGATGCCGCCAAGATTAAAAGTATCTTTAACTCTGCCAGCAATGCGACAGTGGAAACAGGTTTTGTGGGTAGCGTTGGCACCAACAATCAAGGCAAGGCGGACGGCGACACATTGGAGCGCGTCCTTAATGCTCTGGCTGACATGCTTGGCCTGGGGTGGGCCGGGGCAGGCCGGCTCAAGGGTAACCTGGATGGCAACACCTGGGCGCTGACAAATGATGTAGCTGGATACAGTGGCAGAACCAAGTTCTATGAAAAGCTTAAGGCGATTACGGACACCTCAACGTACAAGTCAATGCTAGGAAAAGCCACCATCGTTCCTGTCAGTCAAGCAGCTGATGCACGGACGAATTTCGGAAGCTTTCTTGCGCTTAAAGTGCTGAGTCCGTTCGCCATACAAACCAATGATGGCACGGTGATTGCCAAACTCAAACAATCTAATGAAGGCTTGGCGCAATTGTGGGAAGCCGATGCGGAGCTGACCCTTGAGCAGAGAGCCTCCGGTCTCGGCACGTTCTCGAATAGCTGGTATGCCGACCGGGCGGACATGCTTAGGTGGGTCGTCTCCCGTAATACCAATAACGTTGAAGAAGTTCGTAGTCCGGGTGTTTTTCAGGCAGTCGTCTACAGCGACGCAGATAGCTCAACCCGGTTCAGTGTGGCCAATACCAATGCTGGTCCACAAGCCATACTTGAAGCCAAACGAGTCATTTTTGCAGGAAGTGATGCCGACGAACTCTCTGGTGAAGGAAAGGATGACCATATATATGGTGGAGGCGGCAATGACACCATAAATGGAAAAGCAGGCAACGACTACCTCGAAGGCAATGCCGGCGACGACATCCTCATCGGCGGCGAAGGCGACGACACCCTGGTCGGTGGTGCAGGTACCGACACCTACCGCATCACAGCCGGTGAAGGCTTTGACACCCTGACAGACAAAGACGGCAAGATCGAACTCAAGATCGGTGCCGACGTCATTACGTTAGCTGGTGGCCATGCCATCCCCAACTCGGCCAACACCTGGATGGGCCACGACGGCCGCGTGTATTACAGCCTGATTCCATCCTCCAGCGGTGCGGGCGTGATGGACCTCATTGTCAGCACCACTGCTGGCGGCTTCAGGATACGCAACTTTGAAAGCGGCGACCTTGGCATCACGCTCGAAGGCGTGCAGCCCGATACCGTAGAGCGTGCCGTGCGAGAGTCAGGAGGCAACTGGGATCACCCCGGCGCGGAACTCTTCACACTCACTTCGCGTAACCCTTGGTTCATGATCGAGCAGCGGGGCGACCATGACAAATTTGTTGTGGAAACCAGTAGTGATGCATGGGTGATGCCTGATTTGGGCGGCAGTGCCACCGACGCCGGGGATACGGTAATCGGAGGCTCGGGCAACGACCTGCTTGCCACTGGCATGGAAGATTCGGGAAGCCTATATTTTCTGAAAAGCGACCCCACTCTCGGCTACGTTATTTCATCGGAATACAACCCTGCAGGCATTACTGTCGACGGCGTTGAGTATGTTTATGCATACAGCCTGGCTAATAGCGCGCAAGACGTCGGCCGCGACCACATTGAAGGGAACGCCGGCGCAGACGTACTGTCCGGTGGCAATCGCGGCGACGAGTTGCTGGGCGGCAGCGAAGGCGATTTACTGTTCGGCGGTCGCGGGGCAGACTATCTGGACGGCGGGTCAGGCAATGACTTGTTGTTTGCCAGCCACTCGATAGAGCGCCGCAAGATCACCGAATTTGCAACAGTCGGCTCCGGCCAGACGGTCGTGGCCAGTTCAACGGTTGCGGGCCTGTCGATGTGGCGTCTGCTGAGTACCCAGGTAGGTACAAACCTGAGCTACAGCGTAGAAGGGTTGAAGATCGTAGATACCACTAACGAGATAGACCGCCCTGTGGGCTTGCCCCTGAGCAATTATGTGGAGGCCAGCGAATCAATCTATGGCTCTGGTGGGGACATGCTTTTCGGCGGTACGGGTGATGACTTGCTCGTGGGGTCGCATGCGACGGATTATCTTTATGGCGAACAGGATAACGACACAATGTACGGCCGCGGTGGCGCGGACCGTCTCGAAGGCGGTGGCGGCAATGACATCATGTACGGCGATGGTGTGGCCGGTGACCTGAGCTCATGGGCAGCAACGCCTGAAAACCTGTTCGGTGATGATTACCTGGATGGAGGATCTGGCAATGACTTCCTGAACGGTGGCAACGGTGCTGACATCCTGATCGGCGGAGACGGGACGGACTGGCTTTACGGCGGCAAGGGCGACGACACCCTGATCGGTGGCGAAGGACAAGACCGGCTTTACGGCGACGACGACAACGACACCCTGGTAGTGGGGGCAACCGATATTGCCGAAGGCGGTGCGGGTGATGATATTTACCAAGTCAACGGCGATGCCGAACTGACCGACGACTCCGGCCAAAATCGCTACACCATCGATGCCGCCCTGGCGACAGTGGTCAAGCTCAAGGACACCTCGCATGCCGCCGGCACGCTGAACATCATCAACGCCGGCAGTCCAGCGGATGCTCCCGTGCTGACTTTCCTTGCAAACGGCAATCAGGTGTTAACCATCGGGGCGCTACAGGTGCAAGGTACTGGCTGGGTCGACGGCTCCCTGGCGTCTGTCAGCGTCAACGGCAAAAATTACACCGCGAAGGAGTTGCTGCAGCGCAGCCCTACGCCCCGCCAGGTTACGGTGACTGGTGTGCCACAAGAAGTAGTGACGGGAGCCGGCTCGGACGATATCGTCGTCATGGGAAGCGGCCATGTTGTTTCCGCAGGTCAAGGCAACGACGCCGTCCGCTTCGAGTCTGCCGACAATACATTGGAATTCCATGAAGGCGATGGCAACGACCAGGTGACGATGGGCGCTGGAGTTGTTGAAGCAGAGGCCACCGCGCTCACGTTGGCGCTGGACACGAATACCGACATCTCCTTGCTCAGGATTGGATTGTCCGGGCCGATTGACAATCGTAAGCTCGTCCTTTTCATGACCCCTGCCGGGCAAGACTCCATCAGCATCCAGACTGTAGGGGCGGATATTGAGGCTTTTCTTGACCGGTTTGTCATCACGGCGGGTGCGCAAACAACTACGCCGGCCCAGCTGCTTGCCAATGGACAGCAATTTCTGGGCAATGAGTATGACAACGAGCTCATTGCTTTCAACCGGGCCAGCACACTGAATGGCCAGGGTGGTAACGACACGCTGGTGGGTAGCGCTTTTGATGATGTGCTGGATGGCGGTACCGGCAATGATGCGGTCTATGGTGGCTTCGGCAACGATACGTATAAGTGGGGCCGTGGCTTTGGCAGCGATGTTTTGGTGGAACAAGGTGGCAGCGACGTCTTGATGCTGACTAATCTTCTGGATACTGATGTGGCGGCTAGCAAGGACTCATCAGGCAACCTTAAGCTGACGGTGCTTGACTCAGGCGAAGAGCTCGTGATGGCGGCATTCTTCGGATCGGGGTACGACGGCGCTATTGAAAAAATCGTGTTTTCCGACGGATTGGAATGGGATGTCAGCAAACTCAAACTCATGACGCTTGTACCCACTGGGACGGATGACAGCATCACGGGGTTTGACAGCGATGATCATTTGACAGGTGAAGGCGGCAACGATTACCTCAACGGCGCGGGTGGAAATGATTTGCTTGAAGGCGGTGAGGGTAATGACAACCTTCAGGGTGGTCAGGGAGACGACCGCCTGATCGGAGGCATGGGCAACGACAGCCTGACGGGTGGGCTTGGCAACGATACTTTTGTTTGGGGTCTCGGACAGGGGAACGACTCGATTTATGACTTTGGCGGGGGCGCACTTGACACGCTGGAGCTGACTGGTTTAAACCCGGGAGACGTTTCGAGTGTCAGATACAACGGCGGTGAAGCCGTTCTGACGATTAACGCCACGGGTGAAACCATCAGAATTACCCAGCAGTTCTATGCGCTTGATGAGTACTACTACACCGTTGAGCGGCTGCTGTTTGCCGATGGGACCATCTGGAGCATTCAAGATCAGTCGCTCAACATCGAGCTGAGGGAGCGAAGCAACTCTTTCGACCCAACGTTGGTAGGTTGGTCACTGGGAGACCACATCGTTGGCGGCGTTTCTAACAACTACCTGTATGGCGCGGGCGGCGACGACATCCTTGACGGCGGGGGCGGCAATGACCATCTGTATGGTGGTGCAGGTAATGACACCTATATTTGGCATGCAGGCTCGGGCGATGACTTCATCAGTGACCTGGAATGGGACTACGGTGAACACGACCCTGATGGAACCTACCACGGCGGCGGCGGTTTTGACACCGTCAAGCTGACGGGGCTGGACCCGGCCGATATCGTGCTGACCTACGAGCCCGGGAACCTGGACCTGATCATCCAGATCATTTCCACCGGCGAGACATTGACGGTGCAACAGGGCCTCAACCCCGAGGCCGCGAGCTATTTCCTGGAGCGCATTGTTTTCGACAACGGCGTGGTCTGGAACGCGGGCGACATACTCGCGCTGGCTGACGCGAGCCGCCTCAACCATGCCCCTGAGGCGGTGTATCCCTTGGATGACCTGGAAATCGAGGCACAAGGGAACGTCGGCCTTGATATTCCCTCGGACCTGTTCTCTGACGAGGACGGCAATCCGTTGACGTACAGCTTCAGTCTTGCCAACGGCGACCCTTTGCCCGCTTGGCTAAACTTCAACGTCGACTCGTTCAGGCTTGAGGGAACCGCGCCGGTGGGCTTTACCGGGGCGCTTTCCATTACCGTCACGGCAAGGGACGTTTTTGGCCTGGCAGCCTCGTCGAATTTCACGCTCACTGTTGCCGTATCCGATGTGACCATTGAAGGCACGGAAGGCAATGACACCCTCTTCGGCACCTCAGGGGCCGATGTGATGGCCGGCGGTGCCGGTAACGATGACCTCTACGGCGGTGCAGGGGACGACGTATACCTCTTCAGCCGCGGCGATGGTGTAGACCTGGTGAATGAGAACGACGCAACGGCCGGCAATGTAGACACGGTGCGTTTCGACGCCAGTGTTTCCACCGCTGACATCAAGGTCACCCGCGACTATTCCAGCTTGCATCTGGAGATTGACGGCACCACTGACCGCATCATCCTGAACAACTGGTTCAATGGTGATGCCAGCAAAGTGGAGCAGGTCGAGTTTGCCGACGGCACTGTGTGGGACGTTGCCATGCTCGAATCACTGGTGGTGACTGCGCCCGCAACGGAAGAGGCCGACGTATTGTTCGGTAACAGTGGCTCGAACGCGCTGATGGGCTTGGGTGGCGACGATGAGCTCTATGGCGGAGGCGGCGACGATACCCTGGACGGCGGTGCCGGCAACGACTCCCTGGTAGGCGGAACAGGCAGCGATGTGTACCTGTTCGGCGCTGGTTTTGGGCAGGATTGGATTGAGGATTACGACCCGACCGGAGGAGATACCGACATTGTGCGTTTTGACGCCACTGTTGCCGCTGAAGATATCAAGGTCACGCGTGACTATTCCAACCTGTACCTGAACATTGAAGGCACGGACGATCAGATTGTCTTGAGCGGCTGGTTTGGCGATAACTCAAACAAGATCGAGCGGGTTGAATTTGCCGACGGGACGGTGTGGGATGTTGCCATGTTGAAGAGCCTGGTCACGGTCCTGCCGGGTACAGAGGGCGACGATACCCTGTTCGGTTCGAGCGGGGACGACACGTTCAACGCCCTGGAGGGGAACGATGTCATTTACGCTGAAGAAGGCAACGACACCATGGAAGGCGGGGCCGGAAACGACGAGCTGTTTGGCGGCGACGGTAATGACGTGTACCTTTTCGGCGCCGGCTTCGGGACGGACTGGGTCGAGGATTTCGACGGGATCGGGGGAGGTGTCGACACCGTTCGCTTCGACAGCACGATCTCCGCTGATGACATCGAGGTTACCCGCGATGAATCCAATCTCTACCTGAGCGTTGAGGGCACGAACGATCAAATTACCCTCAGCAACTGGTTTTGGAGTGATGCGTACAAGATTGAGCGGGTGGAGTTTGCCGACGGCACGGTATGGGACCAGCAGGCCCTGGAGGCAGCAGTTGCCGCAACCGCAATCACCCCCACCGTCCTGGGCACAGCAGCAGACGATATGTTGGGCGGCACAAGCGGAGCAGACGTGTTTGATGGGCAGGCCGGAAACGACGAGTTTCATGGAGTAGGAGGTAACGACGTCTATCTGTATAGCCTGGGAGACGGCAGCGACACCATACTCGACTACGACGAGACGGCTGGCAACGTCGACACGGTGCGCTTTGACGCCACCGTACTGGCCAGCGACGTCAGCCTCAGCCGAGACTCGTATAACCTGTACCTCAACATCGCAGGAACGGGCGACCGCATCACCCTGGGCGGCTGGTTCTTTGACGATGCTCGCAAAGTCGAGCGCGTTCAGTTTGCCGACGGAACCGTCTGGGACCAGGCGGTGCTGGCCGCCGCAACCGCTTACGTCGGCGCCGAAGGCACGGATATCTTTATCGGAAGTGCAGCCAACAACAGCTTCGACGGCGAAGGTGGTAACGACTACTTCTTCGATATGGCCGGCGGCAACGACGTGTACCTTTACAGCCGCGGGGACGGCTCGGACGAGATCTACGACCAGGATGCCACCGCAGGCAACATAGACACCGTGCGCTTCGACGCCAGCGTGCTGGCCGGCGACGTCACCGTCACTCGCGACCTGCACAACCTGTACCTGAACATCGCTGGCGGCACTGACCGCATCAAGCTCAGGAACTGGTTCGACGGAGACCAGTTCAAGATCGAGCAAGTCCAGTTCGCCGACGGCACCGTGTGGGACCAGCAAACCCTGGCCAGCACGGCAACCGCCATCACGATGACCGTGGTGGGAACGGGCGGCGACGACTACCTGTCAGGCGGCTTCGGCAATGACACCTTGCAAGGCCTGCAAGGCGCTGATGCGCTCTATGGTGCCGAAGGCAACGACGTGTACCTGTACAGCCGGGGAGACGGCAGCGACACCATCATCGACTTCGACGAGACGGCAGGCAATGTGGATACCGTGCGTTTTGACGGCACCGTGCTGGCCAGCGACGTCAGTCTCAGCCGAGACTCGCAGAACCTGTACCTGAACATCAACGGCACGAGCGACCGCATCACCCTGGGGAGCTGGTTCTTTGGCGACGCGCGTCAGGTAGAGCGAGTCGAGTTTGCCGACGGAACCGTCTGGGACCAGACGGTGCTGGGCGCCACGCACGACTACGTCGGCGCCGAGGGTGATGACGTCCTGGTGAGTGTGACCCAGACCAACATCCTGCGCGGCTATGGCGGCAACGACAACCTCTACGGCGGAAACGGTTTCGATGCTCTCGAAGGCGGCGTCGGCAATGATCTTCTGTATGACACCCAGGGCGGCAACTATTACAACGCAGGCTCCGGCCATGATGAGCTGCTCGGCAATATCGGCGGCGACTTCTTCATCGGAGGGGCAGGCGACGACCTCCTCAAGACAGGCGGCGGCGCCGACCTGATCGCCTTCAACCTCGGCGACGGGCAGGATACGGTGGAAACCGACGGGTCAGACGGCCCGCAGGACACCGTCAGCCTGGGCGGAGCCGGCCTGGACTATGCCAACCTGAGCCTGGAAAAGAACGGCGACGACCTGATCCTGAAGGTCAGCGCCACCGACCAGTTGACCTTCAGCAACTGGTATGCCGCCTCCTACAGGCAAGGCGTGCTGAACCTGCAACTGATAGCCGAAGCCATGGCGACCTTCGACGCCGGCTCCAGCGACCCGCTGCTCAACAAGAAGATCCAGACCTTTGACTTCCAGGGACTGGTCGGCGCGTTTGACGCGGCGCGCACGGCCACACCGGGGCTGAGCAGCTGGGCGCTGAGCAACGGGCTCACGCAGTTCCACCTGGCGGGCAGCGACAGCGAAGCCCTGGGCGGCGACCTGGCCTACCACTATGGCGCGGACGGCACGCTGGCGGGTATGGGCCTGGGCAAGGCGCAGGAGGTGCTGACGAATGCGCAGTTTGGTGCGCAGGCGCAGGCCGTGCATTCCACGGCCAGCTTGCAAGAGGGGCTGATCCGGCTGGGCTAAGCGGATGGCGGATGCCGCGGCTGATTTGATTCAGCCGCGGCAGCCCGTGTCATGACTTGGGGCGGATCTTCTTCAGTACCGCAGTACCGCAGTTTCGGCGCGCAGGCTCAGTACGGGTATTGCGTCGCCGACTTGATGTCGTCCAGCGGCGTGGCCGCTATCCAATGGGCGTACTGGTTGACCTTGCGGGTGTCCAGGCCGGCCGGGGCTATGTGGTTGTAGCCGCCATCGCGAAACTTCGACTTTGAAAAATAGTCGTCGGTGTGGATGGCGTGGATATGCAGCGTGAACTCGTCGATATGGCCGACGACGTAGCTTTCGAGGTCGAGGATGCGCTGGTAGGAATAGCGCAAGAATGCGTGGTGGTTTTCATTGGCGGCGATTTCGCCTGCGTAGAGGGTGATCACGCCCTTGAACCAACCCGGCCATTGGCCCTCGCCGTGAGCGTCGAAATGCTCGAGGAGACACTCGCACCAATAGGTTTGCCGCTCCAGGAAGAAGAGAGCGAGTGAGGACTCGGCGAGGATGGACGAGCCGCAGCCGAAGCTTCTCTGGTGGGCGACGCCGTGGGCTTCGCAAAAGGCGACCATCTTGTCCCACACCTCCTGGTTCTCCGCATAGCGGCCGCGCCCCAGCACCGGGAAGTTGGGGCGAAAGTTTGCCAGGTGGCGGGTCAGGAAGACATCGGCATCGGTGCGCAGCAGCCATTTGTACTGRCCCGCAAGATGGGCCGTGTGCGCGCCTGAAACGCAGGCGATGGAGTTGATGAAGTGGTAGCCCTTCCAGCGCCCTTCGCGAGAGATGGGCTCGGCAACGATCTTGATGACGCCGGGGTCGTTGCCGGGCAATTGGTCGTAGGCCTTGGGGTGGCACACCACAATGAGGTCGGAGCGGCGCCAGACACCTGAATGGATCCAGCTTTTGTAGATCCAGCTGAATTCTTCATACATGGACGGGTGGTCGTCGATGTAGAGCAGTATGCCGAGGTCTTTTTCGTATGCCTGCGCGGAAGTTGTGAGGGGCATCAGAAGTTAGAAGTTGCGGTAGGTATAAGAGTTGCCGTCTATCACCTCGGTGTGCGAGACGATGCTGGTGTGCAGGTGCGCCGGCTTGAAGGGCGCGCCTGTGCCCATGCGGGTGACGGTGGTCGGATTGGCGTTGATGTCCCCGACCAGGCGGTCGAAGGGCATGGGGCTGGTCTGGTAGCCGCGCAGCAGGAAGAACTGCATGACCTCTGAACGCATCCAGGCCCAGCGGTCGTGCCAGGTGAAGTCACGCTCGGACCACACGGAGATGTGGGACTCGTGGTGGTCCAGGTTGGCTTTGGCGGTGTCGTAGTAGCTGAACTCGGGGGCGATGACCAGCAGGTAGCCGCAGCGGTAAGTCAGGAAGTTCAGCAGGTCCAGGCCTCTGGATTTGGGCAGGTGCTCTATGCAGTCGCCGATCACGACCAGGTCGTAGGTTTCGTTTTTGTGCTGGTGGATCAGGTCGTAGGCATCCATCACGCGGACGTCGTCATACTTGGCTGCGAGTCCGAACTGGGTCACGTAGTCGGCCGAGATTTCGGTTGCGCGTATGTGGGCTTGCGGCGCGGCCTGCCTGACCAGGTCCGCGTATTTGCCCTGGCCCGCGCCTATGTCCAGGACGGTGGCGGGCGAGATTTTCCGAATGACTTCAAGCGTCAATGTGTCGAACACGGTTTCTGAAAGTCCAGCCACGAGGTTCTTTCCGTGAGGTGTTGTGAAGGGTGAGCGGGCGTCTGCGCTTGTCCCAGTCCGCAACCTTAAACGAAGACGAGGGATGGCCCGGCCGGGGGCCGGAAAAATGTTTACAAATAAGACATGGATGAGCGCTTGATGGCGGTAGTCGGCCACTTTATACTGTATATAAATACAGTATTCAAGTATCATGTCCGACGCCACCATCCCCCTGCACGCCATCAAGGGCCGCGGCACCGCCACGCGCATCGCGCACCGGTTTGAGAAGGATGTGCGCACTGCCTGGGATGATGGCTGGGGCACGCTGGAAGAGGGAATGGCGGGCGAGGTGCCGCGGCTGGAAACGACGGTGACGATGGAGGATGCCCGCAGCGCCATTGTGCGCAACGACTCGCCCGACATCTTTTTTGACTACAGCATCAATCCCTACCGGGGTTGCGAGCATGGCTGTGTGTACTGTTATGCGCGGCCCACGCACAGCTACCTGAATCTTTCGCCGGGCCTGGACTTTGAAACCAAAATCATTGCCAAGCGCAATATCGCCGAGGCCTTGCGCGCAGACCTTGCCAGGCGCAGCTATGTGCCGCGCCTGCTCAACATAGGCTCGGGCACCGACTGTTACCAGCCGGCCGAGCGCGAGCTGCGGCTCACGCGCGGCCTGATCGAGGTGATGCGCGATACCTGCCACCCGTTTTCTTTGATCACCAAGTCCAGCGGCGTGGAGCGCGACCTGGACCTGATCGCACCGCTTGCCGCCGACAAGCTGGCCGCCGTGTACATCACCGTCACCACGCTGGACGGCGAGCTCGCGCGCAAGCTGGAGCCGCGCGCTGCGGCACCGCACCGCCGCCTGCGCACCATTCGCACGCTGGCCGAGCACGGCGTGCCTGTGGGTGTCAGCGTGGCGCCGCAGATTCCCTTTGTGAACGAGGACATGGAGCATGTGCTGGAGGCGGCCTGGGAGGCCGGTGCGCGTTCGGCGTTTTACACGGTGATCCGCCTGCCCTGGGAAGTGGCGCCCCTCTTCAAGGAGTGGCTGGAGCTGCACTACCCGCAGCGCGCCGCGCGCATCATGGCGCGCATCCAGGAAATGCGCGGCGGCAAGGACTACGACAGCGATTTCGCCTCGCGCATGAAGGGCTACGGCCTTTGGGCCGACCTGATCAAGCAGCGCTTTGAGAAATGCTGCAACCGCCTGGGCTTTAACCGCCAGCGCGTGGAGCTGGACTTGAGCCGCTTCAGGCCGCCGGGTGCGGCGGGGCAGGGTAGCCTGTTCTGACGGCCCGGCAGCTTGGGGTCGCGAGGGCTATAGTGCAAGCCCAACATTGAAGGAGTTCATCTTGGCATTCGAATGGAAACATTCATCGGAGTACGTGGACTGGGACGCGCTCTCACACCTCTACCGGATCGCGCCATTGGGCGAGAAGAAAGCGGCGGACCTGAAAGTCGTGTTCTCCAACAGCCTGTTCAAAAGTTTTGTGTATGAGGGCGGGCAACTGATTGGCGCCGGCCGCGCGCTGGCCGATGGCATGGACTGCTCGTACATCTGCGATATCGCGGTGCACCCGGACCACCAGGGCGTGGGCCTGGGCAAGGAGATTGTTGCCTCGCTGGTCGGCCTCTCAACGGGCCACAAGAAGATCATCCTCTATGCGGTGGCCGGCAAGGAACCGTTTTACCGCAAGCTGGGTTTTAGCCGCATGCTGACGGCGATGGCGATTTTCAGGAACCAGGAACAAGCACTGCAAAGCGGGCTGATCAGCGACAGCTGAAGTGGGTGTTTCTCTTTCCCCTCTGGGGGAAGGCAGGGATGGGGGCTGACGGCGATGGATATTTTGCTGGCTTGATTGAGGCCGACGGCCCTCACCCTAACCCTCTCCCAGAGGGAGAGGGAATAAAAACGGGCAGAGTAAAGCAGCGGGCCTGAGTTGGTTTTTGCTCCTTCTCCCTCTGGGAGAAGGCGGGGATGAGGGCTGACGGCGATGGATATTTCACTGGCTTATTTGAAGCCGCGGGCCCTCACCCTAGCCCTCTCCCAGAGGGAGAGGGAATAAAAACGGGCAGAGTAAAGCAGTGGGTCTGAGTTGGTTTTTGCTCCTTCTCCCTCTGGGAGAAGGCCGGGATGAGGGCTGACGGCGATGGATAGTTCGCTGGCTTGCTTGAGGCCGACGGCCCTCACCCTAACCCTCTCCCAGGGGGAGAGGGGATGAAGCGGGGAAAGGGGCAAACCTAACGCAAATAGCTGCGGTTCAGCCGCAGCTCGAGTTTGCTCTGCAGCTTTTCAAACGAAGCGCTCATGGCCCAGTAAATCCCTGCGGCCGCCAGGTAAAGCGGAAAGGGCTGGAAGGTGGTGGCGATGACTTCCTTGGTCGCGAGCATCAGCTCACCCACGGCGATCACCGAGACCAGGGACGTGTCCTTGATCAGGCTGATGAGGCTGTTGGACAGGCTGGGCACGGCCAGCCTCAGGGCTTGCGGGCCTATCACGTAGCGCAGGGTCTGCGCTTGCGTGAGGCCCAGGCTGCGGGCCGCGTTCCACTGGCCGTGCTCCACGCCGTTGATGGCACCGCGAATCGTTTCCGACAGGTAGGCGCCCACGTTGAGGCTCAGGCCCAGGATGCCGGCGCTGATGGGGTCGAACTGTATGCCTATGCTGGGCAGGCCGAAGTAGATAACAAAAAGCTGCACCAGCAGCGGCGTGCCGCGCATGCAGCTGACGTAGAGCGCCGCGAACTGCGACAGCCCCGGCACCTTGGCCAGCCGCGTGATGGCCACAAGGGTGCCGACGATGGCGCCGAAAAAAATCGATGCCACGGCCAATAGCAGCGTCCATCCCGCGCCCTTGAGCATCAGCGGCAGGGCGTCGCGCAGCAAAGAGGTCAAGCCGGACAAGTCCATGATGGGGGTCTCCACAAATAAAAACCCCCAGAACCTGTTCACGGCCTAAACGGGGCCGCGTTGGGATGCAATCGGGATGAGTGGGCCGACCAGGAACGCCGCATGGGCTAATGCCCATGCAAGGGCCTGGGTGGCTCAATCGCCCGATTTCATCCCAACCCGGAGGGCAAGCCCCTTCTCGGGCGGTCTGCGGCGTTGCGGCGCTAGCCCATAGGTGAACTATGGGCGTCGCACCGCGCCTTGCATCCCATCCCGAAAAGGGGCTTGCGCGGCCCCGTTTAGGCCGTGAACAGGTTCTAAGAGCCGGGGTGTTTCAGGCGCCTGCCGAAGAAAGGCGCGCGGCTGATGGGATGTTACTTCGCCACAGGCGGTTTGCTCACGTCGCGGTCAAACCACTTGGTGGAGATTTTGGCGAAGCTGCCGTCGGCCTGCAGGTCGGCGATTGCCTTGTCGATGGCGGCCTTGAACTTGGGGTTGTTCTTGACGAAAGGGATGCCGGATTTTTCGAGATCGCCCACGGGTGCGCCGGGCTTGAGCGGCAGCTTGGTCTGCTTGACGATATAGGGGATCAAGAGGCTGTCGTTAAGCGCCGCGTCGATGCGGCCCAGTGCCAGGTCCTGCAAATACTCTTGCGCGCCGGGATAGGTCTTGACGTCTATGCCTCCCACCTTTTTGGCGATGTCGGCGTAGTTGGTGCCCTGGCCCAGGCCCAGCTTTTTGCCCTTGAGGTCGGCCAGCGACTTGAACTCGCGCTTTTCATCCTTGCGCACGATCAGCTGCGGGGCCGAGATGGTGTAGGGCTCGGAGAAATCAAAGGTCTCCTTGCGCTTGTCGGTGATGCCGACCTGGTTGATGACCACGTCGTACTTGCCCGCCTGCAGGCCGGCCAGGATGGCGCTCCACTCGCTGGTCGAGAACTCGGCCTTCACGCCCAGCTTTTGCGCCAGGGCATTGGCCAGCTCGACTTCAAAGCCGGCGAGCTGGCCGCCTTCCTTGTAATTGAACGGGGGGTAAGTGCCTTCGAGGGCCACCTTGAGCGTGCCGCGCTGCTTGACGGTGTCCAGCAGGTCGGCGGCGCTGGCGCCGAAAGCGAATGTCAGAAGGAGTGCGGAGGCGACGGCCTTGCGAATATTCATATTCAACCCTTGCATAAGAGAATTGTTATTGAGATGAATGTGAATATTAGGCGTATCACCACAGAGGCGCAGGGCAAGCCGCAAAAGCCCTACGTGGCATCTGGTGATGGCGAACCGAAAGCCGCTGGTTTCCTTGTTTTCAATCTGCGTAAATCTGCGTCATCTGCGGATGAATTCTTGGCGGGCCTAGGGCTTGGCGCAGCCCGCGTAGATGTCGAGCGCGGGCTTGTAGACGCTGGTCTGCACATTCATCAGGCCCAGCACCGAATGAAAGTAGTTGTCATGGCTGACAGGCACGTCCAGCTGCTGCTTGAGGCAGGCCGTCGTCAGCTTGCTGCGCTGCTCGAAGCCGGGCGACAGCCAGGTGATCCAGGGCACGCGCTTTTGCACATCGGGCGCGATGCCGTAGGGCATGCCGTGCAGGTAGAGGTTGTTCTCGCCCAGCGATTCACCGTGGTCGGCCAGGTAGAGCAGGGCGGGCGCGCTGCGCGCTTCCTGCGCCTTCAGCCATTGGATGGACGAGGCCAGCAGCTTGTCGGTGTAGACGATGCTGTTGTCATACGCATTGACCAGGCCTTCACGGCTGCAGCTTTGCAGCGCGTTGTCGGTGCATTCGGGCAGGAATTTTTTGACGGCCTGCGGCGAGCGTCTGTAGTAGGCCGGGCCGTGGCCGCCCATCTGGTGCATCACAACCACCACGCCCTTGGCGCGTCGCTCAGCGGGCAGCGCGGCGATGCGCTCGTCGATGCCCTGCAGCATCACTTCATCAAAGCACTCGCCGCTGTCGCACAGGCCGGGCACCTGCAACTGCACCGTGTTGACGTTGGGCACGCGGTCGCACACGCCCTTGCAGCCCGACTGGTTGTCTATCCACAGCACGGCGAGGCCCGCGCGCTGCAGCACGTCGAGCAGGCCTTCGTAATTGGCCGGCCGCGAGTCGTAGGCTTCGCGCCCGAAGTGGGAGAACATGCAGGGCACGGAGGCTGCCGTGCTGGTGCCGCAGGACCAGGCATTGCGCAGGCTCACGACATTCTCTTTGGCGAGCAGCGGGTTGGTGGGGCGGGCGTAGCCGTTGAGCGAGAAGTTGCCGCTGCGCGCTGTCTCGCCCAGCACCAGCAGCAACAGCGGCGGCTTGTTTTGCGCGTTGTAGCTGGCGCCCAGCTTGGCGTCTTCACCGAGCGGCAGCACCACGGATTCATCGCGCTGGAAAGGCTTGGCCGCGATGGAGCCCAGCGCGTAAAAGGAATTGAGCGGGTTGATCAGGTAGCGCACATGGGTGTAGTTGCGCATCACAGACGCAATGCTCTGGAAAAACAGAAACACCACCAGCACCAGCAGCACAGAGGCGCCGGCCAGGGTGGCAAAGTTGCCGAGCAATTGCCGCGCGGCGCTGGCGCGTCTGACTTTTTGCCGCCACAGCAGCACCAGCGGCAGCACCGCCAGCACCAGCACCGTGGCCAGCAAACGCCAGTTCAACAGGTCGCGGGTTTCGCGCACATCGGTCTGCAGGGTGTTGACCATCATGGTCTTGTCGATGACCACGCCGTAGGCCATCATGAAATAGGCACCGAAGGCCGCCGAGAGCAGGAACAGGGTGATGGCCGGCTTGAGCGTCCAGCGCCAGGCCAGCAGGCTTAGCAGGGCTGTGGTGGCCAGCGTGATCACCAGTACCAGCGCGACGCTGATGACAACCGCCTGGCCTCCGCTGAGGCCGGGCAGGCGAAACAGCTCGCGCCACAGCGCCACGTTGCACACGGTGGCGATCCAGAGGCTGGACACGATCACCAGCCACAGGGGGCGCATGCCGGGCGCTTGCCGAACGGTTGGCAGGGGGGCGGGCCGCGTTGCGAACGACGAGGCAGGTGAGGCGGAGGATGCGGGGCGCAGCGGCATAGCGCTGCATTGTATTTGCCGTGCCTTAGGGTGAGCTTATGGCCTCAGGCCGCACTGCCCAGACCCAGGTGCCGCGCATGGTGGCGCAGGTGCTCGGCCATGAAGGTGGCGATGAAGTAGTAGCCGTGGTCGTAACCCGCATGGCGGTGCAGCGCCAGCGGCTGGCCTGCTTTGGCGCAGGCCGCCTCAAACAATTCAGGGTGCAGCTGTTCGGCAAGGAATTTGTCGGCCAGGCCCTGGTCTATGCGTATGCCGCCGGGGTAGGGGGCTTGTTGGCGTTGGGCCATCAAGGCCGTGGCGTCGTGTTCGGCCCAGGCTGATTCATCGCTTCCAAGATAGCCGGTGAAGGCCTTGCGTCCCCAGGGGCACTGGCTGGGCGCGCAGATGGGCGCAAAGGCCGAGACCGACTTGAACAAGTCAGGATGCCTGAGCGCAAGCGTCAACGCGCCGTGGCCGCCCATGGAGTGGCCGAAGATGCCTGCACGGCCCGCATCCAGTGGCAGCGTGTCGGCCAGCAGTGGCATCAGCTCCGCAGTGATGTAGCTCTCCATGCGGTAATGCCGCGACCATGGGGCTTGCGTGGCATCGAGGTAGAAGCCTGCGCCCACGCCAAAATCCCAGTTCTCGGTCTCGCCGGGAACCCCTGCACCGCGTGGGCTGGTGTCGGGAGTGACCAGGGCCAGGCCCAGCTCGGCCGCCAGGCGCTGGGCACCGGCTTTGATCATGAAGGTTTCTTCGGTGCAGGTCAGGCCCGCAAGGTAGACCAGGAAGGGCACCTTGTTGCCGGCCAGGGCCTGCGGCGGCAGGAAGACCGAAAAGCGCATGGGCAGGCCGATCTCGCGCGAGCCGTGCTGGTAAAAGCGCTGCAGTCCGCCGAAGCAGCCGTGTTCGCTGAGGAGTTCTGGAGTCGAGTTCATGAGCAGGGTTGTCTTTCCGTTCGGGCTGAGCTTGTCGAAGCCTTGATTGTTCAGGCAGGCCCTTCGCCCTTCGACAAGCTCAGGACAGGCCAAGCTCAGGGCGAACGGAAAACAAGGCCGTGGGCTTTTAGTACAGAACAACTCCGCGAATCGACTCGCCGCTCTTCATCAAATCAAAACCTTTGTTGATGTCCTCCAGCGGCATGGTGTGCGTGATCAGGTCGTCGATGTTGATCTTGCCTTCCATATACCAGTCGACGATTTTGGGCACATCCGTGCGGCCGCGCGCGCCACCGAAGGCCGAGCCTTCCCATTTGCGGCCGGTGACCAGCTGGAAGGGCCGGGTGCTGATTTCGGCGCCGGCTTCTGCCACGCCGATGATGATGCTGCGGCCCCAGCCCTTGTGGGTGCATTCCAGCGCCTGGCGCATGACCTTGGTATTGCCTATGCATTCAAAGCTGTAGTCGGCGCCGCCGTCGGTCAGTTGCACGATGGCGTCGACCACGTTCTCGGTCTCTTTCGGGTTGATGAAGTGCGTCATGCCGAACTTGCGCGCCATTTCCTGGCGCGCGGGGTTGATGTCCACGCCGATGATCTTGTCGGCGCCCACCATCTTCGCGCCCTGGATCACATTGAGGCCAATGCCGCCCAGGCCGAACACCACGACGTTGGCGCCGGCTTCGACCTTGGCGGTAAAGAGCACCGCGCCTATGCCGGTGGTCACGCCGCAGCCGATGTAGCAGACCTTGTCGAAGGGCGCGTCTTCACGGATTTTTGCCAGCGAGATCTCGGGCGCGACGGTGTAGTTGCTGAAGGTGGAGGTACCCATGTAGTGGAAGATGGGCTTGCCGTCCAGGCTGAAGCGGCTGGTGGCGTCGGGCATCAGGCCTTTGCCTTGCGTGCCGCGAATCAACTGGCATAAATTGGTTTTGCGCGAAAGGCAAAACTTGCACTGCCGGCATTCCGGTGTGTAGAGCGGGATGACGTGGTCGCCTTTTTTGAGGGTGGTCACACCGGGGCCGACGTCGACCACGATGCCCGCGCCTTCATGGCCCAGGATGGCCGGGAAGATGCCTTCGGGGTCGGCGCCCGAGAGCGTGTAGTAGTCGGTGTGGCAGATGCCGGTGGCCTTGATCTCGACGAGCACTTCGCCGAATTTCGGGCCTTGCAGGTCCACGGTTTCAATTGTCAGGGGCTGGCCTGATTTCCAGGCGACGGCGGCTTTGGTTTTCATGGTGGGAGGGCTTGTGTGGGAAGTGAGCGATGGCGCGTTGCGCTGCATTGCGCTGCGTAAAGCACTATAAGCCAGTCCCCCGGGAGCACGGCCCGCAAGATGTTTCATTTTGAGAAAACCCCAGCACGGTGGAGCCCCAATAAAAAAGCCGCCTGTGCTCCCCGGAAGGGAGCGCAGGCGGCTCGCGTCGTATGAAGAGGACGGGTCTTAGCGGCCGGCTTCCTTCAGGTACTGCGCGCGCGCGGCAATCGCGGTGTCGGTGAAGTCGGTGAACACGCCGTCCACGCCGGCGCGGTAGAAGGCCAGGTATTCGGCCTTGGGGTCGCCTTGGTAGTCCACGGCCAGGCGGCGCGATTCGTTGCGGAAGGTGAAGGGGTGGACGAACAGGCCGGCCTTGTGCGCATCGGCCACCAGGCTGGTGGCGGGTTGTGAGGTCGAGTCGGCATCATTGAGCTTGCCGTCGCGGTTGATGTCGACCTGCTTGCCGTCGGCGCCTATGGTGCCCTTGGTGCTGATGATGTAGCGCTTCCACGGGCCTATGCCGTCGGCGTAGGTCTTGATCTCGGCCAGGCCGGCGGGCGTGACCATGGCGTCGAAGAAGCGCTTGTCGCCGGCCAGGGTCCAGTCATAGGGACGGTCGCTGGGCAGGGCAAAGGTCACGTTGCCGGTCTTGGGGTCTATGCCGTCGCCGTCTATGAGCTGAATCAGGCGCGTGTTCAGGCCCTTGCTCTTCATGTACTTGAGGCTGCCCGGTTCAAAGGACTGCACGTAGATGGGCGCGGTCTTGCTGTTCCAGCCGGCGGCGTTGATGATGGCGATCAGCTTGTCTTCCATCGGCAGGCCGCGCTCGCGGAAGTAGGTCGGGTTCTTGGTTTCAGGGTAGATCGCGATGGTGCGGCCGGTCTTGGCGGACTGGGCCTTGGCCAGGTCCACGACTTCCTGGAAGGTCGGCACCTTGTACTGGCCGTTGAATTGCTGGGGGCGCTCGGCGTCGGTCGAGACCGCGCCCAGCGTGCGGATTTCAGCCAGCGTGAAGTCATCGCTGAACCAGCCGGTCTGCGTTTCGCCGTCGACCTTGATGGTCTTCTTGCGCGAGGCGAATTCGGGGTGCTTGGCCACGTCGGTGCTGATGGCCAGGTTGGGGTCGTGGCGCGTCATCAGCACGCCGTCCTTGGTCACGATCAGGTCCATCTCGATCACGTCGGCGCCGAGTTCGATGGCGCGCGTGTAGGCTTCCAGCGTTTCCTCCGGCACATAGCCCGAAGCGCCGCGGTGGGCGATGACCAGGGGCGCCTTGCCGTCGAGTGTGGAGAGGCCGGCTTGGGAGGTCGTGCCCGAGGAAGAGCAGGCGGCCAGCAGCACGCTGCTGCAAACGAGGGCGAGCAAGCTGCCTTGCTTGAAGGTCAAGGCCTTGCGGGTCGATACGGTCATGGGTGTTTCCCTGAGTTGAAAGGGCTGATCGTAGGCGCGCGATGACGACAGGCCTGTGACAGGATGTGCGCCTTGTTGGCAAAAACAACAGCCGCAGCTTTTCGGCCGACCATAAAAAATGCCGGAACGGGTCCGGCATTTTTGGGTTTGGGGAAAAAAACGTTCAGGCGCTGAAGAAACTCTTCAGCTTGTCCGCCCAGCCTTCTTCGCTGGGCGAATGCTTGGCGCCGCCTTTTTTGAGCGACTCGTCGAGCTCCTTGAGCAACTTGCGCTGGTGCTCGGTGAGCTTGACCGGCGTTTCCACGGTGATGTGGCAGTACAGGTCGCCGGGGTAGCTGGACCGCACGCCCTTGATGCCCTTGCCGCGCAGGCGGAACTGCTTGGAGGCCTGGGTGCCTTCGGGGATGTCGATGGCGGCCTTGCCCGCCAGGGTCGGCACCTCGATCTCGCCGCCCAGCGCGGCCGTCGTGAAGCTGATGGGCACGGCGCAATGCAGGTCGTCGCCGTCGCGCTCGAAGATGTCGTGCTTCTTCAGGCGGATTTCGATGTAGAGGTCGCCGGGCGGGCCGCCGTTGGTGCCGGGCTCGCCGTTGCCGGTCGAGCGTATGCGCATGCCGTCGTCGATGCCCGCGGGGATCTTGACTTCCAGCGTCTTGTTGTTCTTGGTCTTGCCCACGCCGTGGCAGGTCACGCAGGGTTCGGGGATCAGCTTGCCCGTGCCCTTGCACTGCGGGCAGGTTTGCTGCACGCTGAAAAAGCCCTGGCGCATCTGCACCACGCCGTGGCCGTGGCAGGTGGTGCAGGTCACCACCTTGGTGCCGGGCTTGGCGCCGCTGCCGTGGCAGGTGTTGCAGTCGTCCCAGCTCGGGATGCGGATCTGCGCTTCCTTGCCGTGGGCCGCTTCCTCGAGCGTGATCTCCATGGCGTAGCTGAGGTCGCCGCCGCGGTACACCTGGCGCCCGCCGCGTTGCTGGCCGCGCTGGCCGCCGAACACGTCGCCGAAGATGTCGCCAAAGGCCTCGGCAAAGCCGCCGAAGCCCTCCGCGCCGGGGCCGCCGCGCATATTCGGGTCCACGCCCGCGTGGCCGTACTGGTCGTAGGCCGCGCGCTTGTTCTCGTCGGAGAGCATCTCGTAGGCCTCTTTGGCCTCCTTGAATTTTTCCTCGGCGACCTTGGATGCATCCCCCTGGTTGCGGTCGGGGTGGTGCTTCATCGCGAGCTTGCGATACGCTTTCTTGATGTCCTCGTCACTGGCGTTCTTGGGAACGCCCAGTACGTCGTAATAGTCTTTTTTGGTGGCCATGGCAGCTCTGGGTCTTCGTTGATCGGGTCGTCGGGTCAGCCGGGAGGCGGGCGCTCAAACCGCGCATTCGCGGACGGCGGCAGATGCGCAAAAGCGGAAAGCCGGGATTGCTCCTGGTTTCCGCCCTTGTGCGTCCGCCTGTGCCGCCTGCCTTTGCATGCAGTTATCGCGCCAATGCGGGGCTTGTTGCCTTACGGCACTCAGCCTTTTTTGACTTCCTTGACTTCAGCGTCGACGACATTGTCGTCGGCCGGCTTGGCCTGGGCCTGTTCGGCGCCCGCTGCGCCTGCCGCGTCACCGCCGGCCGCCGCCTGCGAAGCCTGCATGTCGGCGTACATTTTTTCGCCGAGCTTCTGGCTGGCTTCCATCAGGGCCGTGTTCTTGGCGTCGATGGCGGCCTTGTCGTCGCCCTTGAGCGCCTCTTCCATGTCCTTGATGGCGGCCTCGATCTTTTCCTTCTCGCCGGCTTCGAGCTTGTCGCCGTATTCGCCCAGCGATTTCTTCACGCTGTGCACCAGGGCTTCAGCGTTGTTTTTCGCGGTCACGAACTCGACCTTCTTCTTGTCTTCTTCGGCGTTCAGTTCGGCGTCTTTCACCATCTGCTGGATTTCAGCTTCGGACAAACCGGAGTTTGCCTTGATGGTGATCTTGTTTTCCTTGCCGGTGCCCTTGTCCTTGGCGCCCACGTGCAGGATGCCGTTGGCGTCGATGTCGAAGGACACTTCAATCTGCGGCGTGCCGCGCGCTGCCGGCGGGATGCCCTCGAGGTTGAACTCGCCCAGCGCCTTGTTGCCCGAGGCGATTTCGCGTTCGCCCTGGAACACCTTGATGGTCACGGCCGGCTGGTTGTCTTCGGCGGTCGAGAAGGTCTGCGCGAACTTGGTCGGGATGGTCGTGTTCTTCTTGATCATCTTGGTCATCACGCCGCCCATGGTTTCAATGCCCAGGGACAGCGGGGTGACGTCGAGCAGCAGCACGTCGGTGCGGTCGCCGGACAGCACCTGGCCTTGAATCGCGGCGCCCACGGCCACGGCTTCGTCGGGGTTCACGTCCTTGCGCGGCTCCTTGCCGAACAGCTCCTTGACCTTTTCCTGCACCTTGGGCATGCGGGTCTGGCCGCCGACCAGGATCACGTCATGGATGTCGGAGGCGCTGACGCCGGCGTCCTTCATGGCCACGCGGCAGGGAGCGATGGTGCGCTCGATCAGCTCGTCGACCAGGCTTTCGAGCTTGGCGCGGGTCAGCTTGACCAGCAGGTGCTTGGGGCCGGTCGCGGGGTCGTGCGCGATGTAGGGAATGTTGACTTCGGTCTGCGGGCTGTTGGACAGCTCGATCTTGGCTTTTTCAGCGGAGTCTTTCAGGCGCTGCAGGGCGACCACGTCCTTGGACAGGTCGATGCCGCTGTCTTTCTTGAACTCGGCCACGATGTAGTCGATGACGCGCTGGTCGAAGTCTTCGCCGCCCAGGAAGGTGTCGCCGTTGGTGGACAGCACTTCGAACTGCTTCTCGCCGTCGACGTCGGCGATTTCGATGATGGAGATGTCGAAGGTGCCGCCGCCCAGGTCATACACGGCAATCTTGCGGTCGCCCTTTTCCTGCTTGTCCAGGCCGAAGGCCAGGGCCGCAGCGGTGGGCTCGTTGATGATGCGTTTGACGTCCAGGCCGGCGATGCGGCCGGCGTCCTTGGTGGCCTGGCGCTGTGCGTCGTTGAAGTACGCGGGCACGGTGATCACGGCGTCGGTGACGGGCTCGCCGAGGTAGTCTTCGGCGGTCTTCTTCATCTTGCGCAGGATGTCGGCGCTGACCTGCTGTGCCGAAATCTTCTTGCCGCGCACTTCCACCCAGGCGTCGCCGTTGTCGGCGGCCACGATGGAATAAGGCATGAGGGAGATGTCCTTCTGGACTTCTTTTTCGCTGAACTTGCGGCCGATCAGGCGCTTGACGGCGTACAGGGTGTTCTTGGGGTTGGTCACGGCCTGGCGCTTGGCGGACGCGCCGACCAGCACTTCGCCGTCTTCCTGGTAAGCCACGATGGAAGGGGTGGTGCGCACGCCTTCCGAGTTCTCGATCACGCGGGGCGTGTTGCCTTCCATGATGGACACGCAGCTGTTGGTGGTGCCGAGGTCAATGCCGATGATTCTTCCCATGATGATTTACTCCTGCTTTTTTGATTCGTGAAAGATTGAAAGTGGGGTGGCCGGGGCGTTGGGCCGCTGGCCGCGGTATGGATTAACTGTGTTGATAACTTGTGGGTAAGCTGTGCGGCTTCAAGGGGTTCAACAAGGTTTTCAAGGTTTTTTCGGGTGTTTTTACTTGGGAGCCGCCACCGTGACCAGCGCGGGGCGCAGCACGCGCTCGGCGATCAGGTAGCCCTTTTGCAGCACCGTGACCACGGTGTTGGCTTCCTGGTCGGCCGGCACCATGCTGATGGCCTGGTGCTGGGCGGGGTCGAATTTTGTGCCTGCGGCCGGGTCTATGGCCACCACCCGGTTGCGTTCGAGCGCACTTTTGAGCTGCTTGAGCGTGGCTTCGGCGCCTTCCCGGATCTGCTCCGGGGTGGCTTCCTTGATGGCCAGGCCGGCTTCCAGGCTGTCGGCCACCGGCAGCAGGCTTTCGGCAAAGCTTTCGAGCGCGAACTTGCGGGCCTTGGCGACGTCTTCGTCGGCACGGCGGCGGGCGTTTTCGGTCTCGGCCTTGGCGCGCAAATAGCTGTCGGCCAGCTCCGTGTTCTTGGCCTGAAGCGTGGCGACCTCGGCCTGTGCGACGGTCAGCGCGTCGAACTCGTTGGCCGCTTGCGCCGCTTCCAGTTCTTCGGGGCTGGGTTCGCCGCTAAGGGGTTGATTTTGTTCGGGTTGTTTGTTTTCAGACATGCGAGACAACAGGGTTGGTGTTGGTAAGGTACCCAACTGGGGATGGCAAAGCCCTTTTCAAGACAAGGGCTTCGGTTTTGGCTACGAAAGTTTTGGCTGCACCGGATTGGGCGGGCCGGATCGGCTTATGCGTCCTGGGCGGCCCATTCTTCTGCCCACTGGTGGAGCGGTTTGAGCTTGTGCAGCAGGCCGCTGCCCGTGGCGGTGAGGCCGTAGCCGCCGCTTCCGAGCTCGACCAGCCGCGCCTCGCGCAATTCCTTGAGCCGGTCGTTCATGACTGAAGGCGACATCTTTCCGGCACTTGCTGCCAATTGCCGGAAATTTTGTGCCTGCCCATCCCGCAGCTCCCACAGCAAACGCAGCGTGCCGCGGCGGCCCAGCAGGTCCAGCAGCGCCATCACGGGACGGCCCGTGGCGGAGCCGCGGACCGGTTTGCCGGGAAGGGGGAGGGTGGAAGTCATCCCCCGGATTGTAGGGGCTGCGCCTGTCGTGTCGGCGACGATTGCTACGGAATGCGTAGCGATATAGTTGCCATTCGCTACGAAATCCGTAGCGATATTCAGACCTTCGACCCATCAGCCCATCAGCCCATCAGCCCATCAGCCCTTCAACACAACAGGAAGCCTTATCACCATGACCACGATGACAAACCCCATCGCGCCCGTGCCACGCATCACGCCGCTGGCGCCACCCTACACGCCGGAGCAGGATGCGCTGCTCAAGAAGATCACGCCGCCCGGGGCGCCCAATGTGCTGGCGCTGTTTCGTGTGCTGGCCGTCAACCCCGGGCTGGCCGAACGCCTGCCTTCATGGGGCGGGTATTTGCTCGGCCGCAGCGCCAGCCTGTCCCTGCGCGACCGCGAGGTGGTGATCAACCGGGTCTGCGCGCGCTGCGGGGCGGAATACGAGTGGGGTGTGCACGTCAGCGCCTTCGGCCGGGCGGCGGGTTTCAGCGACGCCGACAACGCCGCGATTGCCGACCCGGCATCGGATGGACGCGGCCTGGCGCACCGCGACAAGCTCTTGCTGCAACTGGTCGATGAGCTGCATGACAGCAGCACGCTGAGCGATGCGCTGTGGCAGGAACTGGCCGGCGTGTGGTCACCGCCCCAGCTCATAGAACTGCTGATGCTGGCCGGCTGGTACCACGCGATCAGCTATGTCTGCAATGCGGTGCGCGTGCCGCTGGAGAGCTGGGCCGCGCGCTGGCCGATCAGGGAATGATTCAAGCCGCGGCGGATTTTTGCATGCGCGCCATCAGTTCGCGCTTGTTGTCGCGGCTGCGGTGGGCGTGCTCGCGCATCAGCGCTTCGGCGCGCGTGCCTTCGCCCGCGAGCAGCGCGGCCAGCACGTCTTCATGGTCGCTTTGGGCACGCTGGATGTAGCCGAACTCCAGCAGCGGCAGCGCACCGTTGAGGCTCAGCGCGCCCGCGCCGGCCATCGGGGTCTTGCTCACATGCGCCAGCGCCGAGACCAGCGTGCTGTTACGGGCGGCCTCCACGAGCGCAGCGTGAAAACGCGCGTTCATCGGCACCCAGCGCGCCGCGTCAATCACGTGATCGGCGGCCGCGGCTTTTTCCAGCAATAGCCGTCCTTCGGCGATGCAGGCCTGCAGGTCCGCCCGTGTGTCCGGCGCGATGCCGCGCTCGGCGGCTTGCCGCGCCGCCATGCCTTCGAGTGCGCCACGCACGTCGACCGCGTTGGCGATCTCATCCACGCTGAACTGCCGCACGCGGAAGCCGCGCGTCGGCAGGCGCTCGAGCAGGCCTTCTTTTTCGAGTTCTCCCAACGCAATGCGAATGGGTGTGCGCGACACGGCCAGCTGGGCGGAAAGCTCCAGCTCCACCATGCGTTCGCCGGGCGCGGCCTGGCCGCTGAGGATTCTTCGCCTCAGCTCGTTGGTGGTGTAGTCGATCTGTGAGGACATGCGGGCTGCTTGGATGAAGGTTGCGATTATTGCATGCAATCCATGGGCAACTAAGGGTTAACTAGCTAATTACTCCCGTCATTGCGTGCAATAAAATAAGATGACTAAGTATTTTCGGGCTCACCGGCCACCGGATGGAGCCGCGGTGTACCTGTGGTGCGCATGATTTTCCAGGAGACATGATGAATTCGACCCTTTCCCGTGGCTTGCCGTTTGCCGCCCCCAGCTTCCGCCTGCTGCTGGCCCTCACCGTCGGACTGGCCCTGGCGGCGCCCGCCGTCCAGGCCCAACCGGCGGCGGCTTATCCCATCAAACCCATCAAGCTGATCGTGCCCTTTCCGGCCGGCGGCGGCGGCGACACGCTCGCGCGCCTGGTCATGCTGCGCGCGGCCAGGGAACTGGGCCAGCCCATCGTGGTGGAGAACCTGGGCGGCGCCGGCGGCAATGTGGGTAGCGCGGCCGCAGCCAAGGCGCCGGCCGACGGCTACACCTTGCTCTACGGGACCAACGGCACGCACGCGATCAACCACGCGATCTACAAGTCGCCGGGCTTCAGCGTGCGCGACTTCGAGCCGGTGAGCCAGCTGACGCGCATCGCGGCCATGGTGGTGGTGCGGCCCACGCTGCAGGTGAACTCCATGGCCGAGCTCACCAAATTGCTCAAGGCCAACCCAGGAAAATACACCTTTGGCTCGGCCGGCAACGGCACGACCTCGCACCTGGCCGGCGAGATTTATAAATCGCGCGCGGGCCTGGCGGTGGTGCACATTCCCTACCGCGGCGGCGCACAGGCCATGACCGACCTGATGGGTGGGCAGGTCGACATGATGATCGAGGTGATGCCCAATGCCGCGCCCCAGGCCAAGGGCGGCCGGGTCAAGCCGCTGGCGGTGACCACGGCCACACGCGTCGCGGGCTGGCCCGAGCTGCCCACCATCGCGGAGTCGGGCCTGGCCGGGTTCGACGTCAGCGCGTGGGACGCGATCTTTGTGCCGGCGGGAACGCCGCGCACCATCGTCAACCGGCTCAATGACGCGATTCACAAGGCGCTGGCCGATCCCGAGTTGCGCGCGCAGCTGCAGTCGCGCGGCGCGGAGGCCGCACCGGGCACGCCGGAAGAATTGGCCAAACACATCGCGAGCAGCATGACCTTGTGGGGCGATGCGGTGAAGCGGTCGGGTGCCGCGGTGGACTAGGGCGGCCGCGAGCGGCCGTGAAAAAAGCAACCCGGGTGGTCGCTTTTTGTTGGTGAACGCAAGCCGGCGAACCGGAACCGGCTATCAGCCCACGCCCACGCCCGCGCCTATGCTGCAGGCTTGATTTTTTTGGTCTGGCTGATCACCCATTTACCGGCGAAGGCCTGCAAGTCGTTCAGGCGCTTGAGCAGGTCGGCGCCCATCGTGGTGACGATGTAGCCGTCGCTGCCATGGCTGATCAGGCCGGCCGCGCGCAGCTCTTTGATGCGGGTGTTGAGGGTGTTGGGAGTGATGTTGCCGACACTGTCTTGCAGCAGGCGAAAGGTCTGGGGATGACCGTCCTTCAGCGCCCACAACACGCGCAATGCATAGCGTGCTTCCAGCAATTCAAGTAGCTGGCCTACCGCTGCATTTTCTTTGGCGCTCATCGGCTCGTCTCCTCGGTCACAGTCCGGTCATTGTCCGGTCACAAGTGGTCATTAAGCAAAAAGCTTCTATCGTAGGGGACCAAATATAACGCAATTTCCTGGGTGCTACGAGTTTTATAGCTGCACATGCCCGCCACATCTGGACGAGGGCCGGAAGTGCTATATCACGGGAATAAGGGGTGGCGGCGGCAGCGACACCGCACCGCCCGACCGTGACGATGCGATGACGGCTTCTATCACCTGTTGCACGCGCAGCGCTGGGCGACCGGTGACGGCAGGCGCGGTGCCTGTTTTCACCGCGCGTATGAAATCCTGCAGCACGGTCCTGTGCGCGGCGTGGTCGAAAGCCATGGGGTCCGCGCCACCGCCCGAGGTTTGGCGCTCGCCCGCGTTAAGGGTTCGGCCGTCCTGGAAAGCCGCCCGCATCGCGCCGCCTTCCAGCGTTGCCGTGCCGCGCGTGAAGTTGAGCTCGATGCGCTCGGAAAAGCCCGGGTAGGCAGCCGTCGTGGCCTGAAGCACGGCCACCGCGCCGCTGTCATAGTGCAGCAGCGCGGCCGCCGTGTCTTCGCCTTCCATGCGGTGCACGGCGCTGGTGCTTGCAACGCCCGTCACGCGTGCCGGCATGCCGATGAGGTCCAGCAGCAGGTCCAGCGTGTGGATGGCTTGTGTGATCAGCACGCCGCCGCCGTCTCGTGCAAGCGTGCCGCGCCCGGGCTCGTCGTAGTAACTCTGCGGCCGCCACCAGCGCACGGCGGCGCTGGCGCTCACGAGCTGCCCCAGTTCGCCTGACGCCATCAAGGCGCGCAGCGCCACCGCGGCTTCGCGCAGGCGGTGCTGCAGCATGACGGCCAGCGTGACGCCGGCTTGCTCGCAAGCCTCGACCAGTGCGTGGGCGCGGTCAAGGTCTGTCGCCAGCGGTTTCTCAACCAGCACGTGTTTGCCCGCGCGCGCGACACGCTGCACGATCTCCAGATGCGTGTTGGGCGGCGTCAGCACCAGCACGGCCTCAATGCCGGCGTCTTCCAGGATGTCTTCGAGCCGCGTGGTCTTGCGCGCCCCTGCGGGCAGCTGCACGCCTGCCAGCCGTTCGGCGTTGCGGCCGTAGACATGCACGAGTTCGGCTTCATCGGCCAGGTCCCGCAGGCTGTGGAAGTGCGGTGCGGACCCGAGGCCCGCGCCTATGGCGGCGATGCGCAGCCGCTGGGCGTGTAGGAGAGACATTTTTTGTCCGGGATGGGGTTTGCCGGCCGCGAGTGCGGTAGCGCTGAAGGCTCTGGGGAAACGCTTTTCGAACCCAGCCTCAATCGGCGGTGATGCGGCGCGTGTCTATCAAAGTCTTCCATCGTGCCGACTCGCGCAACTGGAAGGCGGTGAATTCTTCCGGCGTGCTGGCGACGATTTCCAAGCCCTGGTCCAGCATGCGTTTTTTGAGTTCCGGGTCCTGCATGGCGGCAATCACCGCGTCGCTGAGCGCCTTCCTGGTCGCGGCAGGCAAGCCTTTGGGTGCGGCCATGCCTTGCCATGAGTAGACCTCGGCGCCTTTGACTCCCGCTTCGGCCAGTGTGGGCACTTCAGGCAGCACGGGCGAGCGCTTGTCGCCGGTGACGGCAATGGCGCGCAGCTTGCCCGCGCGGATGTGCGGCAGCACGGCATTGACGTTCTGGAAAGAGAAGTCGACCTGGTTGCCCAGCAGGTCGTTGACTGCGGGAGCGCCGCCTTTGTAAGGCACGTGCACGCCTTCGGTTTTGGACTGCTGCCAGAAAAGCTCGGCCGAAAGATGGTCGGACGAGCCATTGCCGGAGCTTGCAAACGAGACCTTGCCCGGCGTCTTGCGCAGCAATGCCAGCACATCCTCCACGCTGCGTTCGGGGCGCGCGATGTTGGCGACCAGCACATTGGGTGCCTGCACAGGCACGCTGATGTAATCGAAGTCCTTGGTGGCGTCGTAGGGTACGCCTTTGAGCAGGTGCGGCGTGATGACAAATGAGCCCAGCGAGGACACCAGCAGCGTGTAGCCGTCGGCGGGCGCGCGCTTGACCTGGCCGGTGCCTATGGTGCCGGTGGCGCCGGGCCGGTTGTCGACAACGAAGCTGCCGCCCAGTTTCGCCTGCAGCTGCAGCGCGAGTGCGCGCGCCACCATGTCGGTGGAGCCGCCCGCGGGAAAAGGCACGACGATGACCACCGGCTTGGCCGAAGGCCAGGCGCCTTGCGCCCAGGCAGGCAGGGCCTGGAGGGAAAGCAGGGGCAGGGCGGCGACGGCAAGCGCTGACTGGATGAGGGAACGGCGTTGCATGCTTGTCTCCTGCTATGTTGTTTGTGGACGGGTATCTCTGGCGGGGAAAGCGCCGCGGTATACCGCCCCCGGCGCCCGACTGGGCCGAACCAGCCCAATGCAAGAAAAGACGTCCGGGAGCCTCTAACTTCCCGGACGGCCTGCTGTCCTGACGGTCCCTGGCCCTTCTTAGCGGACCATGCAGGGCATCTTGTTGTTGAAGGTCCAGTTCGGCACCAGGTACTGCATGGCGACGGCATCGTCGCGCGCACCCAGGCCGTGCTTGAGGTAAAGCTGATGGGCTTTTTCCACTTCCGCCATGTCCAGCTCAACACCCAGGCCGGGCTGCTTGGGCACGGCGACTTCACCGCCCACGATTTGCAGCGGCGCCTTGGTCAGGCGTTGGCCGTCCTGCCAGATCCAGTGCGTGTCGATCGCGGTGACCTTGCCCGGCGCGGCGGCGGCCACGTGCGTGAACATGGCCAGGGATATGTCGAAGTGGTTGTTGGAGTGCGAGCCCCAGGTCAGGCCCCAGGTCTGGCAAATTTGCGCCACGCGCACCGAGCCCTGCATGGTCCAGAAGTGCGGGTCGGCCAGCGGGATGTCGACCGACTGCAGGTGGATGGTGTGCGAGAGCTCACGCCAGTCGGTGGCGATCATGTTGGTGGCGGTGGGCAGGCCGGTGGCGCGGCGGAATTCCGCCATCACTTCGCGGCCCGAGAACACGCCTTCGGCGCCGCAAGGGTCTTCGGCGTACGCCAGTTCCTTGTGGCGGTCCTTGCAGATGCGAATGGCGTCCTTGAGCAGCCAGCCGCCGTTCGGGTCCAGCGTGATGCGCGCGTCGGGGAAACGCTCCGACAGCGCGACGATGGCTTCCATTTCTTCTTCGCCGCGCAGCACGCCGCCCTTGAGCTTGAAGTCCTTGAAGCCGTAGCGCTTGTAGGCGGCCTCGGCCAGCGCCACGATGCCTTTGGCGTCCATCGCGGCTTCATGGCGCAGGCGCAGCCAGTCGTCATCGGCGTCGGGCGCCGAGGCGTAAGCCAGGTCGGTCTTCTTGCGGTCGGCGACGTAAAAGAGGTAGCCCAGCATGGCCACCGAGTCGCGCTGCTGGCCGTCGCCGAGCAAGGCCGCGACCGGCACGCCGAGGAACTGGCCGAGCAAATCGAGCAGGGCGCTTTCCACGGCGGTGACGGCGTGGATGGCCACGCGCAGGTCAAAGGTCTGGTTGCCGCGGCCGCCGCTGTCGCGGTCGGCGAACTTGGTGCGCAGCGTGTTGAGGATGCGGTTCCAGTCGCCGATCGACTGGCCTTCAATCAGCGGGGTCGCGTCCTGGAGGGTGTTGCGAATCTTCTCGCCGCCGGGAACCTCGCCCACACCGGTACGGCCGGAGCTGTCGGTGAGGATGAGGATGTTGCGGGTGAAGAAAGGGCCGTGCGCGCCGCTCAGGTTCAGCAGCATGCTGTCCTGGCCTGCCACGGGAATCACCTGGACGCGGGTGATGCGGGGAGTTTGCGAAGCGGCGGAAGAGGAAACGGGGGAGGCTTGGGAGGCGGGCATACCGGCGTGTTGTAGTGGGTTGATAAAGCTGATTTATCAGTTATCGTACAACTCGCCGATTATTTATGCAACCAGGTTTGTACCCAGGGGTGGGGAGGCCAGTGGGAGCGTGGACCCCTCAGGCGGCTGCATGGTATGCGCATTGTTGCCCCGGCGCAGCCGCTCGCGGCTGTTGGACAGGTGGGTGCGCATGGCCGCGCGGGCGGCCTCGGCGTCCTGGCTGCGGATGGCGTTGTAGATGTTCTCGTGTTCGCTGTTGACCCGCTGCAGGTAATTGAAACGGCCCTCGGGCGCGCTGTGCGCCGTGTTCACGCGGGTGCGCGGGATGATCATGGTGCCCAGGTAGGTCATCAGGTCGGCGAAGTGCCGGTTGCCGGTGGAGCGGGCCACTTCCATGTGGAACTGGAAGTCGGGCGGCACCGCGTCGGAGTCCAGGCTGATGGAGTCGTGGAAGGCGCGCAGGGCGGCCTCCATGGCCTTGAGGTTTTCGGGCGTTCTCCTCTGGGCGGCCAGGCCCGCGGCCTCGGTTTCCAGGCTGATGCGCAGCTCCAGCACCGAGATCACGTCGGCCACCGTAGCGAAGTCTTCGGCTGTGATCTTGAAGTTGCCGGCGTTCTGCGGCTGCAGCACAAAGGTGCCGATGCCGTGGCGCGTCTCCACCAGGCCCGAGGCCTGCAGCTTGGACAGCGACTCGCGCACCACGGTGCGGCTGACGTCGAAGCGGGCCATAATTTCGGCTTCGGTGGGGAGCTTTTCACCAGGCTGAAGACGCCCCTCGCGGATGCTGCCGGCCAGGCTTTCAACGATTTCGCCCACCAGCCCACGGGGCCGGCGCATGCGTGCAGGCTCACCGTGAAAGGCAGGCGTAAGCACTGCTTCCGGGCGACTAGGGGTTTTCCTTGAGTCCATTAAAAAACCATTGACAAGCTAGGGGGCGAAACCGAGAATTCTAAGTCATCAGACAACCTATGACTGATGCAGTTCTAGGTTGACTTTAACAAACTCCAAAAAAAAGTCCAGTGTTTGTCCGCATTGATGACGGCATCGGATCCAGAACCCAAAAATGACCATCAAAGTTCACGAAAAACTGTTGTTGACCGGCGCCGCCGGCGGTTTGGGCAAGGCCCTGCGCGAGCGCCTGAAGGCCAATTGCTCGGTGCTGCGCCTGTCGGATGTGCAGCCGTTCGGCGCCGCGGCGGCCGGTGAGGAAGTCGTCCTGGCCGATCTGGCCGACTCCGTAGCAGTGCACACCATGGTCCAGGGCGTGGACGCCATCGTCCACCTGGGCGGCGTCTCGGTGGAAGGGCCTTTCGGCCCCATCCTGCAGGCCAACATCCTGGGCGCCTATAACTTATATGAGGCAGCGCGCAAAAACGGCGTCAAGCGCATCGTCTTCGCCAGCTCCAACCACGTCACCGGCTTTTACCGCCAGGACCAGACCATCAACGCCGACCACCCGCCGCGCCCGGACGGCCTGTACGGCCTGAGCAAGGCTTTCGGCGAAGACCTTGCGCGCCTGTATTTCGACCGCTACGGCATTGAAACCGCCTGCGTGCGCATCGGCTCCTCTTTTGCCGAGCCCAAGGACCGCCGCATGCTCGCTACCTGGCTGAGCTTTGACGACCTGCACCGCCTGATCACCGCCTGCCTCACCACGCCGGTGCTGGGCCACAGCATCATATTTGGCATGTCCGACAACGCGGTCACCTGGTGGGACAACAGCCGCGCCCGCCACATCGGCTACGTGCCCAAGGACAGCTCCGACATCTTCCGCGAGGCGGTCTATGCCCGCACACCCGCGCCCGACCTGAAGGACCCGGTTGCCCAGTACCAGGGCGGCGGTTTTGTCGTGGCCGGCCCCTTCGGCGACTGAGCGGCAGGCATTCGCATGAGTGAACTGCAGGTCGAACTGGTTCTGGATGCGCGCAACGGCGTGGGCGAAAGCCCCGTCTGGGACGCGAATGAGCAAGCGCTGTACTGGGTCGATATCCCGGCGCGCCGGTTGTGCCGCTGGAGCGTGGCCGATGCCGCGCTGACCGAATGGCTGGCCCCTGAAATGCCCGCCTGCATCGCCCGGCTGGGCAACACGCGGGACTGGATTGCCGGCGCCGAAAGCGGCGTGTTCCGCCTGAGCCCCGGGGCCGGCGGCCGGCTGGGTTTTCAGCGGCTTGCCGATGTGACCCACGCCCAGGCCGGCATGCGTTTTAACGACGGCCGTTGCGACAGGCAGGGGCGCTTCCTGGCTGGCACCATGCAGATGAACATGGCCGCCGGCGCGCGCGTCGGCAGTATCTACAGTTACCAGGGCGGCGCCCTCAAGGTGCTGCTCGAAGGCTTCATCACGCCCAACGGCATGGCCTTCAGCCCGGACGGCCGTACCATGTACCTGTCCGACTCGCACCCTTCGGTGCAGTCGGTCTGGGCCTTCGACTACGACACCGGCACCGGCACGCCGTCGAACCGCCGCCTTTTCATCGACATGAACCCGCTGCCCGGGCGGCCCGACGGCGCGGCCGTCGACGCCGACGGCTGCTACTGGATCTGCGGCAATGACGCAGGCCTCATTCACCGCTTCACGCCCGCCGGCAAGCTGGACCGCTCCCTGGCCGTGCCCGTGAAGAAGCCCGCCATGTGCGCCTTTGGCGGCGCCGGGCTTGACACCCTGTTCGTGACATCGATACGCCCCGAAGGTGTCGATTTATCTGACCAGCCGCTGGCCGGTGGTGTGTTCGCGTTGCGCCCCGGCGTGCGTGGGCTGCCCGAGCCGGCGTGCCTGTATTAAAAGTACCAAAAAAGTTTCCGTTCCCGTTTCCACCACCAACCTAGAGGATGAGACATGAAGATTAAAAAAACACTGTTCGCAGTCGCTGCCGCCCTGGCGGTAATGCCGCTGGCCGGTTTTGCCACGGAATTCCGCTCGTCGGACATTCACCCCGACGGCTACCCCACGGTTGAGGCCGTCAAGTTCATGGGTGAGCGCCTGAAGGTGCTGACCAACGGCAAGCACAGCATCAAGGTGTTCAACAACAGCGCCCTTGGCAGCGAAAAAGACACGATCGAGCAAACCAAGATCGGCGCACTGGCGATGACCCGCGTGAACATCGCGCCGATGAACAACATCTGCCCTGAAACGCAAGTCCCGACCATGCCTTTCCTGTTCCGTTCCAAGGAACATATGCGCCATGTGCTCGACGGCCCTATCGGTGAACAGATCCTGGCTTCTTGCGCACCCCAGGGCTTTATCGGCCTGGCCTACTACGACAGCGGCGCGCGCAACCTGTACACGGTCAAAAAGCCGGTTCGTTCGCTTGCCGACGCCAAAGGCCTGAAAGTGCGCGTCCAGCAGTCGGACCTCTGGGTTTCCCTGCTCGAAGCCATGGGCGCCAACGCGACCCCCATGCCTTTCGGCGAGGTGTACACCGCGCTGAAGACCGGCCTGGTTGACGCCGCCGAAAACAACTACCCCTCGTATGAAAGCTCGCGCCACTTTGAAGTGGCCAAGTTCTACTCGATCACCGAGCATTCGATGGCGCCTGAAATGCTGCTGTTCTCCAAGCGCACCTGGGACGGCCTGAGCGCCGACGACCAGAAGGCCGTCCGCCAGGCGGCGAAGGAGTCGGTGCCCTACATGCGCAAGCTGTGGGACGAGCGCGAGGAAAAATCGCTGGCTACCGTGAAGGCCGGCGGTGCCGAGATCATCCAGGTTGACAAGGTGTCTTTCCAGAACGCCATGAAGCCCGTGTATGACAAGTTCATCACCGACGCAGCGCTGAAGAGCCTCGTCAAACGGATCCAGGACACCAAGTAAGTCCTGATCCCCGCGCCGGCCCTGCCTTGAGGGGCTGGCGCGTTTTTTTTCGGCAATTCTTCATTCTTGCCGCTTAGCAAGTTTTCCCTGGGGCGGCTTCCACGTCCGCACTTTATATGTATACAAAAATTTGTCGCCGGCTCGCCCGGACTTGCATGTGGCTGGGCATACTCGGCCTGGTGGCGGTGATTTGCGCCGTCAGCTGGCAAGTGTTTGGCCGTTATGTCCTGAACAACACCCCGACCTGGGCGGAGAGCCTGGCTTTGTTGCTGGTGTTGTACGTCACCATGTTCGGCACGGCTGTGGGCGTTCGAGACGCCGGCCACATCGGGCTTGAATCCTTCCTGGTCCTCGCGCCTGAAAGCATCCGCCTGAAGATGGAATACCTGATTCACGCGTTGGTATTGTTGTTCGGCGCCGCCATGGCCTACAACTGCGCCTCGCTGGCCCAGTCCGTGTGGAGCTATCGCCTGCCCACCCTGTGGATTTCCGAGGGATGGCGCTATGTTCCCGCAACCATTGCGGGCGTTCTCATTGTGATGTTCTCCATCGAGCACATCATCGCGCTCGCCAAGGGCGAAGAAGTCGAACCAGCCTGGGGCTAAAAAAATCATGACTATCCCATTGTTGATCCTTTGTATTTCCTTCACGCTCTTTCTTTTGCTGGGCGTGCCGGTGGCGTTTTCCATCGGCCTGTCCGCGCTGGCCACGCTGCTGTACGAAGGCCTGCCGCTGGCGGTTGGCTTCCAGCAGATGACCTCGGGCATGGGCATCTTTTCCTTTCTCGCGATTCCGTTTTTCATCTTCGCCGGTGAGCTGATGCTTTACGGCGGCATCGCCGACCGCATCGTCAACCTGGCCCGCAACCTGGTCGGCCATGTGCGCGGCGGCCTGGGCATGTCCAACGTCGTAGCCTGCACGCTGTTCGGCGGCGTTTCCGGTTCCCCTGTTGCGGACGTGTCCGCCATGGGCGCCGTGATGATCCCGATGATGAAAAAAGAGGGCTACCACGCCGACTACGCGGTCAACGTGACCACGCATGCCGCACTGGTGGGGGCCCTGATGCCGACCAGCCACAACCTGATCATTTATTCGCTGGCCGCCGGCGGCAAGGTTTCGATTGCCGCGCTGATCCTGGCAGCCCTGCTGCCCGCTGCCATCCTGACCATCTGCAACCTTGCGGCGGCCTATCTGGTCGCCGTGAAACGCGGTTATCCGGCCGGCAGTTTCCCGGGATGGGCGATTGTCTGGCGTTCGCTCGCCGCGGCACTGCCGGGCCTGATGATCGTCGTGCTGATTCTCGGCGGCATTTTGTCGGGTATCTTCACCGCCACCGAATCGGCCGCCGTTGCGGTGCTGTATGCGCTGGCGCTGACCATCTTCGTCTACCGCACGCTCAAGTGGGAACACTTCATCAAGGCCGCCTCCAAGGCCGTCAAGACGACCGGCGTCATCCTGCTGCTGATCGGCATTTCCAGCACCTTCGGTTACCTGATCAGCCTGTACGGTGTGGCCGAGCTGACGGGCCAGATGCTGTCCCAAATCAGCAGCACACCCTGGGTGATCTTCCTGCTGATCAACATCATCCTGTTCGTACTCGGAACCTTCCTGGATATGGCCGCCACCATCCTGCTGTGCACGCCGATTTTCCTGCCGATTGCCCAGCACTATGGCATGAGCTCGGTGCAGTTCGGCATCGTGATGCTGATCAACTGCGCGCTGGGACTGAACACGCCGCCGGTGGGGACGACCCAGTTTGTGGGTTGCGCGATTGGCGGCGTTTCGGTCGGCACCGTGATGCGCACCATCTGGCCTTTCTATGGCGCGCTGATTTTCGCGCTCGCATTGGTCACGTTTGTACCCGCCTTCTCCATGTGGCTGCCCAGCCTGTACATGACGGTCGGCCAGTAAGGAAATAGCATCACCATGGCCGCACCGCTTCACATCCGCATGCATCCTCGCGACAACGTCGCGATCGTCGCCAACGACGGCGGCCTGCCCGAGGGCAGCGTTTTCGAGGACGGCCTGCGGCTGGTGGAGCGCGTTCCCCAGGGCCACAAGGTGGCGCTGGTGGACCTGCCCAAGGGCGCCGCGGTGCTGCGCTACAACGTGCCCATAGGCTATGCGTTGAAAGACATTCCCGCGGGCAGCTGGGTGCATGAGCGCCTGCTCGAAATGCCCGATGCGCGCACGCTGGAGAACCTGCCCAAGGCCACGGTGCGGCCCGAGCCCTTGCCGGCGCTGGAAGGCTATACCTTCGAGGGCTTCCGCAACCCGGACGGCTCCGTCGGCAGCCGCAACATCCTGGCCATCACCACCACGGTGCAGTGCGTGGCCGGCGTGGTGGACTTCGCCGTCAAGCGCATCAAGGCCGAACTGTTGCCGCGTTTCCCGAACGTGGACGACGTGGTGGGGCTGGAGCACACCTACGGCTGCGGCGTGGCCATCGACGCGCCCGACGCCATCATTCCCATACGCACCCTGCGCAACATCAGCCTGAACCCCAACTTCGGCGGCGAGGTGATGGTGGTGAGCCTGGGTTGCGAAAAATTGCAGCCCGAGCGCCTGCTGCCGCCGGGCAGCATACAGATCGTCGACGAGCGCAATGTGGCCGACGTGGGCACCAGCGCGGAAGCCAAGCTGGACGTGGTCTGCCTGCAGTCCGAAAACCACATCGGCTTCATGTCCATGATCGACTCCATCATGGAGACCGCCCTGCTGCACCTGGAGCGGCTCAACGCGCGCAGGCGCGAGACCGTGCCCGCGAGCGAGCTGGTGGTCGGCGTGCAGTGCGGCGGCAGCGACGCGTTCTCCGGCGTGACGGCGAACCCGGCGGTGGGTTTTGCCACCGACCTGCTGGTGCGCGCCGGCGCGACGGTGATGTTCTCCGAAACCACCGAGGTGCGCGACGGGATAGATCAGCTGACCTCGCGCGCCAGCACACCCGAAGTGGCTGACGCCATGATTCGCGAGATGGCCTGGTACGACGCTTACCTGCAAAAGGGCAAGGTGGACCGCAGTGCCAACACCACCCCGGGCAACAAAAAAGGCGGCCTTTCCAACATCGTCGAAAAGGCCATGGGCTCCATCGTGAAGTCGGGCAGCGCGCCCATCAGCGGCGTGCTCTCGCCCGGCGAGAAGGTCAAGCAAAAAGGCCTGATCTACGCCGCGACGCCCGCCAGCGACTTCATCTGCGGCACGCTGCAGCTGGCCGCCGGCATCAACATCCACGTTTTCACCACCGGCCGCGGTACGCCTTACGGCCTTGCCGAAGTGCCCGTCATCAAGGTCGCCACACGCAGCGACCTGGCGCGGCGCTGGCACGACCTGATGGACATCAACGCCGGGCGCATCGCCGACGGCGACGCCACGATCGAGGAAGTGGGCTGGGAGCTGTTCAAGTTCATGCTGGACGTGGCCAGCGGACGCAAGAAAACCTGGGCCGAACAATGGAAGCTGCACAACGCGCTCGTGCTGTTCAACCCGGCGCCTGTGACGTGAGCCGGCATCACCCCCAAAACAGAAATAAGCAGAAATAAACAGAAGGAGACAGAGCATGTTCATCGTTCCAAAAAACCTGCGCGCGCTGCGCCTGGCTTTTCAATTGCTCGCAGCGGCCGGCCTTTCGGCTTTTGGCGGCACGGTATCCGCGGCCACCTGGGTCTATGTGTCGAACGCCGACAGCCAGGAAATTTCAGTGCTCGAGCTGGACCGTGCCCAGGGCACGCTCAAGCCTGTCGAGACCTTGAATGTGGGCGGGACCGTGATGCCCATGGCCGTGAGCCCGGACAAGCGCTTCCTTTATGCGGCATTGCGCTCCCAGCCTTTTCGCGTCGTGAGCTTTGCCATCGACGGCGCCAGCGGCAAGCTGCGCAAGCTGGGGGAGGCGTCCCTGGCCGACAGCATGGCCAACATCGATACCGACCTGACCGGCCGCTGGCTTTTCGCGGCCTCCTACCCGGGCCACAAGATCACCGTCAACGCCATCGACAAGGAAGGCAAGGTCGGCGCCATCCAGCAACTGATTCCCGGCATCGCGAATGCGCACGCCATCCATGCGGACTCGGCCAACCGTTTTGTGCTGGCCACCAGCCTGGGCAACGACAACGTCTCCAGCTGGCGCTTTGATGCCGCCACCGGCGTGCTCTCGGCGAATGAACCTGCGCTGACCACGACCGCCGCCAAAGCCGGCCCTCGCCATTTTGTCTGGGACAAGTCGCATCGCTTCGTCTACCTGCTGGATGAACTCGACGCGCAACTCCATGTGTTCGGCTGGGACGGCGCTCGCGGCACGCTCAAGCTGCTGCAAACCCGCACCACGCTGCCTGCTGGTTTTACCGACAAGCCCTGGGCCGCAGACCTGCACCTCACGCCCGACGGCCGTTACCTCTACGCGTCGGAGCGCACCTCCAGCACGCTGTCGGCCTTCCGTGTCGACGCCGCCACCGGCTTGCTCGAGCCGCTGGGCCAGATGCCCACGGAAAAAACCCCGCGCGGTTTTGCCATCGATCCGCAGGGCCGGTACCTGATCGCGTCGGGCCAGGACTCGCACAGCGTGTCCGTTTACGCGATCGATGCCGCGACAGGCGCTCTGGGCGCACCCAAGCGCCTGCCTGTGGGCAAGAACCCGAACTGGATTGAAATTGTCGAGATGCCCTGAGTGCGCGAACACTCCATACACCCGGCCACATCACCCCGATACACCTGAAGGAGACACCCTCATGCAACGCCGCACCCTGATCACCACCGCACTGGCCATGGCCGGCCTTTCAACGCTGCCCGCCTTCGCCCAGGGCAACTGGCCGACCGGCAAGCCCATCACTTACATGGTGCCCTTCGCTGCGGGCGGCACCACCGACGTGCTGGGCCGGCTGATTGGACAGAAGCTCGGCACCGTGCTGGGCACCACCATCATCGTCGACAACAAGCCTGGAGCGGGCGGCAGTGTCGGTTCGGAAGTCGGCTCGCGTGCCGCGCCGGATGGCTACACCCTGGTCGGCGGCACGGTCAGCTCGCATGCGATCAACGTCAGCCTGTATCCCAAGATCGGCTATGACCCCATCAAGTCCTTTGTGCCGGTCACGCTCATCGGCACCAACCCGCTGGTGCTGGTGGTCAACCAGGCCAGTCCCTACAAAACCTTGAAGGACGTGCTCGAAGCCAGCAAGGGCAAAAGCGGCGGCCTGTCGTCGGCCTCGGCCGGCACCGGCACGTCGCAGCATCTCTCGCTGGAGTTGCTGGCCTTCCGCTCCGGCGTGAAGTTCACGCACGTGCCTTACAAGGGCAGCGGCCCGGCCATCCAGGACGTGATTGGCGGGCAGGTCGACATGATGTTCGACACCAGCGTGGTGGCCGCGCCGCACGTGCAAAGCGGCAAGCTGCGTGCAATTGCGGTGACCTCTGCCAGCCGGCTCGCCTCCATGCCTGATGTGCCGACAGTGGCCGAGTCCGGCCTGCCGGGCCTGGCCAATTTTGAGCTGCTGTCGTGGCAGGCGATTTTTGCGCCGGCCGGCACGCCCGCGCCTATCGTCGACCGCCTGCACAAGGAGATTGGCCGCATCCTGGCGGAACCCGAGATGCAGGGAAAACTCAAGGGCTTCGGCATGGAGCCGGCCAACATGACGACGACCCAGATCGCCGCCTTCCAGCGCGCCGAAGTCGCCAAGTGGGCGCAGGTCATCAAGGCCGCGAACATCAAGGCTGAATAACACCGCTTGCCCCCGGCAACCCGTCGGCAATCGAATCCAACAGACATCGTAGAAGCAAACACCATGACACAAGCAACTCCTTACCAACCGTATCCCAATAGCTTCAAGCGCGACCTGCTGGCCGGAAAAAAACTGATCGGCTGCTGGTCGTCGCTGGCCAACGCCATTACCACGGAGGTGCTGGGCGTGGCCGGTTTCGACTGGATTCTTCTGGACGGCGAACATTCGCCGAATGACGTAGGCACCTTCATCCCGCAACTGATGGCGCTCAAGGACAGCCCGAGCGCGCCCTTTGTGCGTCCCACGTCCAACAACCCGGTGGAAATGAAACGCCTGCTCGATGCGGGGTTCTACAACTTCCTCGTGCCTTTTGTTGAAAGCGCCGACGAGGCTCGCCAGGCCGTTGCCGCCACGCGCTATCCACCCCAGGGCATACGCGGGGTTTCGGTATCCCAGCGCAGCAACCGCTACGGTACCGTGCCCGAGTACTTCAAGGGCATCAACGACCAGATCTGCGTCGCGGTGCAGATTGAAAGCAGCGCCGGTGTGGCCGCTGCGCGCGCGATTGCCGAGGTGGAAGGCGTGGACTGCATTTTTGTGGGCCCTTCAGACCTGGCCGCCGGCCTGGGCCATCTGGGTAACGCGGGGCATCCCGATGTGCAAAAAGCCATCGCCAGTGTGTTCGCCGATGCCAAGGCCTGCGGCAAGCCCACGGGCATTCTGGCGCCGGTGGAAGCCGACGCGCGGCGCTACATGGAAATGGGCGCCACTTTTGTTGCCGTGGGCAGCGACCTCGGTGTGTTCCGTGCGGCCACGCAAGCCCTGCACGACCGCTACCGCACCTGATCGCACCTGGTATCGCGCCGCATGTGCGCATTGTTTTCCGACTGATTTTTAGACTGGAGTATTTGAATGAGCAAGCTTGGATTTATCGGCCTGGGCATCATGGGCAACCCGATGGCGGCGCACCTGATCGCGGCGGGGCACGAGGTTTTCATGACCACGCTGGGCAAGGTGCCCGCGGAACTTTTGACCGGCAAGGGCAAGGCTTGCGATTCCATCACCGACGTCGTCAAGCAGGCCGACATCATCTTCCTGATGCTGCCCGACACGCCCGATGTGGCCAAGGTGCTGTTCGGCGAAGGCGGCGTGGCCGCCTCGCTGACCAAGGGCAAGACCGTGGTGGACATGAGCTCCATCTCGCCCATGGACACCAAGGAATTCGCCAAGAAGATCAACGCCCTGGGCTGTGACTACCTGGACGCTCCGGTGTCCGGCGGCGAGGTCGGCGCCAAGGCGGCCAGCCTCACCATCATGGTCGGCGGCCCGCAAGCGGCCTTCGACCTCGTCAAGCCGCTGTTCGAGTTGATGGGCAAAAACATCACGCTGGTGGGCGGCAACGGCGACGGCCAGACCTGCAAGGTGGCCAACCAGATCATCGTGGCGCTGAACATCGCGGCCGTGGGCGAAGCCCTGCTGTTCGCCAGCAAAGCCGGCGCCGACCCGGCCAAGGTGCGCCAGGCGCTGATGGGCGGCTTCGCCTCGTCGCGCATCCTGGAAGTGCACGGCGAACGCATGATCAAGCGCACCTTCGCACCGGGCTTCCGCATCGGCCTGCACCAGAAGGACTTGAACCTGGCACTCAGCGGCGCGCGCACCCTGGGCCTGGCCCTGCCGCAAACGGCGAGCGCCGCCCAGCTGATGCAGGCCTGCGCCGCCAACGGCATGCAGGACCTGGACCATTCCGCATTGGTGCGGGCGCTGGAACTGCTAGGCAACCACGAAGTCGCGAAATCGGCATAAACCAGATAGACCAGACAAGACAGGCGCGTGCGAGGAGCCCGGCAGAGGCTCCCGGCGCGACGGAGGGGTCCTTCCGTTTTGAGAACTTCAGGAGACAGTATGGCTATCAATCGACGAGAACTTATCGCGGCCTCATTGGCTGCGGGCATGGGTGCCGCAAGCGGCGCCGCGAACGCCCAGGCCGGATGGCCGTCCAAACCGATACGCCTGGTGGTGCCCTATCCGCCGGGCGGCTCTTCGGACATCATCGCGCGCGCCATTTCGCAGCCGCTGTCCGAGGCGCTCAAGCAGTCCGTTATCGTGGACAACAAGGCCGGCGCCAACGGCAACCTGGGCGCGGACATCGTGGCCAAATCCGCCCCTGACGGCTACACGCTGCTGCTGTGCGACACCGGCGCGCTGGCCATCAGCCCCTCGGTCTACCCCAAGCTGGGCTTTGATCCGTCCAAGGACCTGCGCGGCGTCACCATGCTCGCCTATTCACCGCACCTGCTGGTGGTCCATCCCTCGGTGCCCGCGAGCAACCTCAAGGAACTCGTGGCCCTGTCGCATAAGACCGAGCTGAATTTCGCGGTGACGGCCATGGGCAGCGCGCCGCACCTGGCCGGCGTGGCGGTCGAGCGCGCCAGCAAGGCCAAGTGGCAGTACATCCCCTACAAGGGCGGCTCGCAGGCCGTCAGCGACACCATTGCGGGGCAAACGCAGATTTTGATGAACGGCATGTTGGCCACCTTGCCGCATGTGCAAAGCGGCAAGCTGAAAATCCTCGGCGTCTCCAAGAGCACGCGCATGCCGCTGATAGGCAATGTGCCGACGCTGGCCGAGCAAGGCCTGGCCAACTTCGAATCCGGCACCTGGCAGGGCCTGTTGGTGGCCAACGGCACGCCGGCAGCCATCATCAACCGCCTGAACACCGAACTTATCAAGATCATTCGCAGCCCCGACATACGCGCCAAGCTCGCGGGGCAGGGCGCCGAAGTTGTAACCATGACGCCGGCGCAGCAGGACAGCTTTTTCAACCAGGAACGAAGCCGTTGGGCCAAGGTGGTGTCAGACGCCAACATCAAGCTGGACTGAAAAACGCTTGCGTGAATTAGTGGTGATATCGCCTGATATCTTTTGATGAAGGCGAGTCATCCGTGCGAAGATCCCTGCAGGGATTTGAACACTGACACACTACGAGCCAGCCCGCAGAGGCGGCCGTTAGCCCCACTCCAGGAGACAAAATTGCGTATATCTTTCAAGGGGCTTTTATGCCTCTCCTTCGCGCTGTGCGCGAGCGCCGCGATGGCCCAGACCAAGTTAAGGGCCTGGAACATCCACCCCGACGGCTATCCGGTCACCGAAGCCATGAAGAGCTTTGTGGAGCAGGTCGCCAAGAGCACCGGCGGCCGCTACAACATCGAACTCTTCAACAGCGGCGCATTGGGCGACCAGCCCAAGGCGGTGCAAATGCTCAAGAGCGGCGAAATCGACGTGGCCGAGTTCAGTTCGGGCCCCTTGTCGGACGCCGTGCCAGGCATCAAGGTGCTGAACCTGCCTTTCCTGTTCACCGATTCGGCCCACATGTTCCGTCACCTGGACGGCAAGCTGGGCGGGCGTTTTTCCGCCAACCTGAAGGCCGCCGGCTTTGTGGTGCTGGGCTGGTATGACGGCGGAGGCCGTTCGTTCTATTGCGTCAAGCCCGTCAACAACCTCCGCGACCTGGCCGGCATGAACATCCGCGTGCAGCAGTCCGAGGTCTACATCGAGATGGTCAAGCTCATGGATGCCAAACCRGTGGCCTTGCCGTTCAAGGACGTGCTTGGCGCCCTGGAGCAGGGCAAGGTCGATTGCGCCGAGAACAACCTGCCGTCCTATGAATCCACGGGGCATTACAAGGTGGCCAAAAACGTCTATGTGACCAACCACGTGATCTCGCCCGAGGCCCTGGTGGTGTCGACCAAGCTGTGGGACAAGCTCAGCAAGGAAGACAAGGCCGCCTTCAGTGAGGCTGGCGCAAAATCCGCGATCCTGATGCGCGAGCTGTGGAACAAGCGCGTCGCCGCGGCCCTGGAGGCCACGACCAAGCAGGGCTCGCAGTTCGTCAAGGTCAGGGACGCATCACCCATGGTCAGGCGCATGGGGCCGCTGTACGGCAAGTACATGGCCGACCCGACCACGCGGGAAGAATTGCTGACGATTATTTCCAAGTGAGCGGGCCGGACGCTTCCCTGTTGCTCGATCCGGCGCGTTTTGCGCGCGAGATTGACGGCAAGCCCGTCAGGCTGTTTACCCTGCGCAACCAGCGCGGCATGGCGGTTTGCGTGACCAACTACGGCGCGAAGATCGAGCAGGTGCTGGTGCCTGATCGCGACGGTCGTTTCGACGACGTGGTGTTGGGCTACGACAGCATTGAGGGCGTGGTGGGCGGCTCGCCTTCCGTGGGGGCCTTTGTGGGGCGCTACGCGGGACGCATAGAAAACGCGCGCTTCACCCTCGGCAGCGTGGAGCATCAGCTGGCCGCCAACAACGGCCCGCACTGCCTGCACGGCGGCCTGCGGGGCTCGCGCTTCCAGGTCTTTGATGCAGTGCAAACCGACGGCGCCAGCGTGGAGATGCGCTACGTGTTCGCCGATGGCGAAGAAGGCTTTCCCGGTGCGCTGGCCCTGCGCGTGGTGTACCGCGTAACAGAAGCCAACGAATTGGCGCTCGATTACGAAGCCGTGGCGTTGGACGCGCCCACGGTCGCCAACTTCACCACCCATGCTTTTTTCAACCTCGAAGGCGCGCAGAGCACGAGTGCGCTGGGCCACGAGCTGACGATTTGCGCAAGCCGCTATTTCGGGATGACTCCCGAGCTGATCGCCACGGGCCAACTGCTTCCGGTGGCGGGTACGCCGTTTGATTTCCGTGATCCGGACGTGCTTGCCAGGCGTGTGGGCAAACCGCAGGGCAATGGCGGAGTTGCCGGGTATGACGACTGTTTTGCGATAGACCGCGATACGGCCAAGGCCGGCGAGCTGGCGCTGTGCGCGCACGTGCGCGCGCCGGCCGGCGGCCGCGTGATGGAGGTCTGGTCGACCGAGCCCGCCATGCAGTTTTACACCGGCATGGTAGCCGGCGAGCCGTTGGCCGGCGGGGCGGGCAAGGGCGGCAGGCGCTACCTGCAGCAGCAAAGCCTGTGCTTTGAACCGCAGGCTTACCCCAACGCGCCCAACATACCTGCTTTCCCCTCAGCGGTCTACCAGCCGGGCCAGCCCCGCCAGGGCCGCACCTTGTACCGCTTCAGCACTTCATAACCGCAGACGGCTTACGCGTGTCAGAATGCTCCGGCAACAAACAGGGAGCCGAACATGAACATGCGGTGGTTGAAGCTGGGGTGGATGCTGGGGGTCTTGTGGGCGGCGCAGCTCGCCGCCTGGCCTGCTTGGGCGCAGCAGCCCGAACGTGTGCCGCCGCAGATCGTCAAGCTGCCATTGCTGGTCGACGGCAAGCAGCTTGAGGTCGTCACCCATCTCTACAAACCCGAAGGCGAAGGCCCGTTTCCGCTGGTGATTTTTTCCCATGGGCGCGCGCCGTCGCGCGTCGACAGGGCCAAGCTTGAATACCCGGTGCTGGTGGGGCACGCGAATTACTGGCTGCGCAAAGGGGTGGCCGTGATTGCGCCGGTGCGGCCCGGCTACGGTGACACGGGCGGCTTTGACCGGGAAGACTCAGGTGCGCGCTGGAGCGGCAGCGTCTGCAGCGGAAACCCCGATTTCACGGGTGTCGCCAGCCGGGCCGGGCAGACCGTGGTCGCGCTGCATCACTGGGCGCTGCAGCAACCCTGGGTGCGCAAGGACAGGCTGCTGCTGGAAGGGCAGTCGGTGGGCGGCATGACCACGGTGTCGGTGGCCGCGCTCAACCTGCCGGGCGTTGTCGGCGCTGTCAATTTCGCGGGTGGCTCGGGCGGCAATCCCGAAACGTCGCCCACCAAAAGCTGCAGCCCGGACAACATGCGCAAGACCTACGACGAGCTCGGCAAGCTGGTCAAGGTTCCCAATCTGTGGCTCTATGCAGAAAACGACCAGTTCTGGGGCGCCGAGGCGCCGCGCCAGTGGCACGAGGCCTTCAAGGCAGGCGGCAGCGACACGCAATTCATCCAGACCGGGCCGCTCGCGGGGCACGACGGGCATTCATTGCTGACCTACGGCGGCAAGATGTGGTCGGTTCCGCTGGATGCATTTGTGCGCAAGATAGGGCTGACAGCCCCCTGAGTTTCTAAGAACCTGTTCACGGTCTAAACGGGGCCGCGTTGGGGTGCAATCGGGATGAGTGGGCCGACCGGGCACGCCGCATGGGCTAATGCCCATGCAAGGGCCTGGGTGGCTCAATCGCCCGATTTCACCCCAACCCGGAGGGCAAGWGCCTTCTCGGGCGGTCTGCGGCGTTGCGGCGCTAGCCCATAGGTGAACTATGGGCGTCGCACCGCGCCTTGCATCCCATCCCGAGAAGGCGCTTGCGCGGCCCCGTTTAGACCGTGAACAGGTTCTTAGGCGTAAAAAAGCCCGGCGCCTTGCGGGGCCGGGCTTTTGGGGGAAAGCGCGTTTACAGCGTATCGATAAAGCTGCGCAGCTTGTCCGAACGCGAAGGGTGCTTGAGTTTGCGCAGCGCCTTGGCTTCTATCTGGCGGATGCGCTCGCGCGTCACGTCGAACTGCTTGCCGACTTCTTCCAGCGTGTGGTCGGTGGACATTTCGATACCGAAGCGCATGCGCAGCACCTTGGCTTCGCGCGGCGTCAGGCTGTCGAGGATGTCTTTCACCACATCGCGCAGGCCGGCCTGCATCGCGGCTTCCAGCGGTGCGGTATTGGCGCTGTCTTCGATGAAGTCGCCCAGGTGCGAGTCGTCGTCGTCGCCGATCGGTGTTTCCATGGAAATCGGCTCTTTGGCGATCTTCATGATCTTGCGGATCTTGTCTTCCGGGATTTCCATCTTGGCGGCCAGGATGCTGGCATCCGGCTCGAAACCGAATTCCTGCAAGTGCTGGCGCGACAGGCGGTTCATCTTGTTGATGGTCTCGATCATATGCACCGGGATCCGGATGGTCCGCGCCTGGTCGGCGATGGAGCGCGTGATCGCCTGGCGAATCCACCAGGTGGCGTAGGTCGAGAACTTATAGCCGCGGCGGTATTCGAACTTGTCGACGGCCTTCATCAGGCCGATGTTGCCTTCCTGAATCAAGTCGAGGAACTGCAGGCCGCGGTTGGTGTACTTCTTCGCGATCGAGATCACCAGGCGCAAATTGGCCTCGATCATCTCTTTCTTGGCGTCGCGCGAGTTGGACTCGCCTTCGTTCATGCGCTTGTTGATGTCCTTGAGCTGGGCCAGCGGCACCACCACGCGGGCCTGCAGTTCGGCCAGCTTGGTCTGAAGTTCCTGGATGGGCGGCACGTTGCGCGCCATCACCACCGACCAGGGCTTGCCGGCGGCAACCTGCTTTTCAACCCACTTCAGGTTGAGCAGGTTGGGCGGGAAGTCCTTGATGAAGACTTCCTGTGGCATGCCGCACTTCTCGACGATGATGCGGCGCAGCTCGCGCTCTTTCTTGCGCACGTCCAGCACCTGGCCGCGCAGCATGTCGCAGAGCTTTTCGATGGTCTTGGCGGTGAACCGCACGGTCATCAGCTCGTCGCTCAGGGCTTTTTGCGCCTTCACATAAGTGGGCGTGCCGTAGCCTTCCTTGTCGTAGGTCTTGTGGACCTTCTCGAACAGGGTGGCGATTTTGTCGAAGCGGCTGAGGGCTTCCTTCTTGAGTTCTTCAAGCTTTTTGGTCAGGGCCTTGGAGCCGCCCTTGCCGTCGTCGTCGTCTTCCTCGTCGAATTCGTCGAAGTCTTCCTCGGCCACGTAGTCGTCGGCCTCGTTGGGGTTGGAGAAACCGTCGACCACGGTGGAGATGACGATCTTGCCTTCGCGGATTTCCTCGCCCAGGCGCATGATTTCAGCGATGGTGGCGGGGCTTTCCGAGATGGCTTCCATCATCTTCATGAGGCCGCCCTCGATGCGCTTGGCGATCTCGATTTCGCCTTCACGCGTGAGCAGCTCGACCGTGCCCATTTCGCGCATGTACATGCGGACCGGGTCGGTGGTGCGGCCGAATTCGCTGTCGACGGTGGACAGCGCCGCTTCGGCTTCTTCTTCGGCTTCCTCTTCGGTCGCGACCGTGGGGCCGGTGTTGTTCAGCAGCAGGGTTTCGGCGTCGGGGGCCTGCTCGTACACGGCCACGCCCATGTCGTTGAGCATGTTGACCACGACTTCCAGCGTTTCGGCGTCGACCAGCTTGTCGGGGAGGTGGTCGGAGATTTCGCCGTGCGTGAGGTAGCCGCGCGTCTTGCCGAGCTTGATCAGGGTCTTCAGGCGCAGGCGGCGCTTGAGCATGTCTTCTTCGGAGAGGACGGTTTCGTCCAGGCCGAATTCCTTCATCAAGGCGCGTTCCTTCGCCTTGCTGATCTTCATGCGCAGCGGTTTGACCTTTTCGGTCGTTTCCGCCACGGGTTCGCCGACCAGGTCGTCTTCAATGTCGGACAGGTCGAGGTCTTCGCCGTCCTTGGGCGCGGCGGTGGCGCTCTTGGGCTTGCGGCCGCGCTTGGCGCCGGTGGTGGCGGCAGGCGCGCTGCCGTCGGCCGCCGGGTTCTTGGGCGGGCGGCCGGGTTTCTTTTTCACGGGCACGTCGGCAGGGGCGGCGAGGGGCTTGGATTCGGGGCTGGACTTGGTCGGCACGGCAGGAGCTTTCTTCAGGGGCAAATCGGAAATCGCGGATTTCGCGGTTTTCAGGGGGGCTTTGCTCACCAGGGCATTGGGTTTGCTGGGTTTGACAGAGATAGCGGTTTTTCCGGGTTTTTCAACCTTGCCGCTCTTGGCGGCGGGCTTTGCGGCCACCTTGGCCACGGACTTGGCCGAGGCTTTGGCGGCTGCTTTGACTGGAGGCTTGCCTGAGGGCCGGGCCGCGGCTTTGGACGCCGTCTTGGCTTTGGGCTTGGCGGCGGCTTTGGGCTGCGCGCTTTGCGGCTTCTTGGACGTGCTCGGCTTCTTCGGCTTGGCAGTAGGCATGGGACCTCCAGTTGTCGGAAATTGTTCTAAATATCGATCAGCTACCAGTAAACAAAAATGCGCCTTGGCGCCTGCGCAAAACACAGGCACGGTGACAAGGATTCAGGGTCAGGAACGGAGAGGACGGAAAAACAGGCCGGGCAGCACCAGGGGTGCGTTGCGGTTTATTTTTCCGGGCAAGCTGTTTGGGCGAACATTTGGTGTGCAGTCCTTGCGGAATTCCCTGGGGAAGTGGCCGTCTCATCTGTGAGTAACCCGAAGTTTCGGGGTGGCCGGGCCGGAGGTGCTGCTGTCGCGCTTGCCGTCGAAAATCGGATTATACCCTGTTGCCTGTTTTTTGGGCGGTTTTTGCCGTGGAAAAACAGCTATTTTTACGGTCTTGGCGAGCCTAGCGTGTCGTGTCGGCCGGGGTTTTGAGGCTCGCGAGCAATTCCAGGTAGCGCTGGCGGGCTGCGGGGTCGGTGGCGGCGCGGGCCGCCAGCTCGCTCATTTCCTGCTGGCGGCGCAGGCGCAGCAACTGGTCCAGGATGTTTCTCACCTCGGTCCAGTCGCTTTCTATGCCTTCGGGAATCTGCGCGATTTGCGCCGTGGCGTGCCTCTCGTAAGCGTGGCCGCGCAGGCCCTCGCGCAGGGCCGCCCAGGGCTGGGGGCCGTGTTCGTGCAACTGGCTTTCCAGCCAGACAAAGAGCGGGCCGTGGGGCTCGGGCAGCTCGACCAGCAGGTGGTGCTCCTCGGTGCTGAGCCTGTCCCAGGTCTGGGCCTCGGTCAGCAGTAGCCGGAGCACGCGGTCTTCGCGGCTGGCCGGCAGGATGCGCCCGGCCACGCGGCGCGGTGCCCGGGTGTTGCTGCCGCGCTCGCCAAAGCTGCGCCCCGGGGCCGATGGGGGCGGATAGCCGGAAGACCCCGAATACCCGGACGGCTCGGAGGCACTGTAGTCGCGCTCCTCGAGATAGTCCGGCGGGTAGTTCCTCGGGTCGGGCATCTCTTCATGGCGCACGGGGGCCGGCGCGGCGTCCTGCCTATGGCCCTTGCCTCCAGAGCGCGGGCCGCCGCTGTTTTTGCCGCCGGATTTGTAGCCGCTAGCGGCGGGCTGCCACAGCTGCAGCAGCTCGCGGCTGTCGATCAGCACCTTGTCGGCGATCTCGGCCAGCAGCTGGCGCTTTAAGGCACCGTCGGGCATCAGGCTCCACAGCGGGCGGGCATTGCTGGCCATGTGGGCGCGGCCTTCGGCGGTGTCCAGGTCGCATCCCTCGGCGGCGGCTTCCAGCAGGAAGCGGCTCAGCGGCACGGCCTTGCTGACGTAGGCCGCGAAGCCTTCCTTGCCGTGTTCGCGGATGTAGCTGTCGGGGTCGTGCTCGGCCGGCAGAAACAGGAATTTGACGGTGCGCACGTCGGTGGCAAAGGGCAGGGCGGCGTCCAGCGCCTTGCGCGCGGCGCGGCGGCCTGCGCTGTCGCCGTCGAAGCTGAAGACCACGGAATCGGTGAAGCGGAACAGCTTTTGCACATGGTCGGCCGTGCAGGCGGTGCCCAGCGTGGCTACCGCGTTGGCAAAGCCCAGCTGGGCCAGCGCCACCACGTCCATATAACCTTCGGTGACCAGCGCGTAGCCGTGCTCGCGCAGGGCGGTGCGGGCTTCGAACAGGCCGTAGAGTTCGCGCCCCTTGCTGAAGACCGGGGTTTCGGGTGAATTGAGGTATTTGGGTTTGTCGTCGCCCAGCACGCGGCCGCCGAAGCCTATGCATTCGCCCTTCACGTTGCGGATGGGGAACATGACCCGGTCGCGAAAGCGGTCATAGCGTTTGGCTTCGCCGGCGGCGTTTTCCTCGCCGGGCTCGCCGGTGATGACCAGGCCGCTTTCGACCAGCAGCGGGTCGTTGTAGTCGGGAAACACGCTGGCCAGGCTGCGCCAGCCCTCGGGTGCATAACCCAGGCCGAAGGTTTTGGCGACTTCACCCGAAACGCCCCGGCCCTTGAAGTAGTCGATGGCGCGCTCGGAGTTGCGCAAGGCCTTGATGTAGGCGATGCCGGCTTTTTCGAGCACGCTGGTGAGCGTGGCCTGCTGCTCGCGCATCTGCGCGGCGCGGGCACGGTCCTGCGGCGAGACGTCGTCCTCGGGGACCTGCAGGCCGTATTGCTGGGCCAGGTCCTTGACGGCCTCGATAAAGGTCATGCCGGCGTGCTCCATCAGGAAGCTGATGGCATTGCCGTTCTTGCCGCAGCCGAAGCAGTGGTAGAACTGCTTGGACGGGCTGACACTGAAGGAGGGCGATTTTTCGCCGTGGAAGGGGCACAGCCCCATGAAGTTGGCGCCGCCCTTTTTGAGCTGCACATGGCGGCCCACGATGTCCACCACGTCGGCGCGCGCGAGCAATTCCTGGATGAATGTTTGTGGGATGGCCATGGGGAGGAAGGGGGGTCAATTTAGCACACGCGTCCCTGGCCGGGGGCTGCCGGCCCCTATGGCCTTGAAGGGGAATGGGCGCCGGGCTGACACGCATTGGCGGCATCCGGTGGCAGCGGGGCGGCCCGGCAGTTTCCACAATGGGCTTTTCCCTGCCGCCCCGGGAGCGGGGTTTCCAATGATGCTTGCCCCCAATCTCGCCTATGTTTTCAGTCATCCCGGCGCCTTCGCGCTGCGGGTGCTCAAGGGTTTTCGCGCCAACCAGGGCTTGCTGCTGGCCGGCGCGGTGGCCTATTACGCGCTGCTGTCCATCGTCCCGCTGCTGATCCTGATCGCCATCGCGCTGTCGCATGTGATAGCCCAGGAGGCCTTGCTGGAGGCGCTGGGCCGCTACATCGGCTGGCTTGCGCCGGGGCAGGGCGGCTTCATCACGGCCGAGCTGGCCAACTTCCTGGCCCACCGCGAACTGCTGGGCTGGGTTTTGCTAGCGACCATGCTGTTTTTCAGTTCGCTGGCGTTCACGGTGCTGGAAAACGCGATGTCGGTCATCTTTTTGCACCGTGTGGCGATCCGGCGCCGGCATCTGCTGGTGTCGGCCATCCTGCCCTATTGCTACATCCTGTTTGTGGGCCTGGGCTTGCTGCTGGTAACGCTGGTGTCGGGGAGCCTGGAAGCGCTCGGCGAAAAAAGTCTGGACTTCCTGGGCTGGGAATGGTCGCTCAGCGGGTTTTCCGGCGTGCTGCTGTATTTGCTGGGCCTGGCGGGCGAGGTGCTGCTGCTGACTTCGCTGTACATGGTGATGCCGGTGGGCCGATTGCAATGGCGGCATGCGCTGCTGGGCGGCGTCACCGCCGCGCTGCTCTGGGAGCTGACGCGGCATTTGCTGGTGTGGTATTTCTCCACGCTGTCGCAGGTCGGCCTGGTCTACGGCTCGCTCACCACCGCTATCGTGGTGCTGCTGAGCCTGGAAGTCGCGGCCACCTTGCTGCTGCTGGGCGCGCAGGTGATTTCGGAGTACGAGCGCCTGGGCACGGGCCGGCAGGACCAGCCCGCCAAACCCATGCGGCTGGGCTGATGTGCCCTTAGTCTCCCAGCACCAGGCCTTCGCGCCGGGGGTCGGCGCCGCCGAAGAAGCCCTCCGGCGTTTTCTGGATGGCCTGCAGGCCGCTGGTCATGGTTTGCTCACGCACCTCGGCGCCGCGGCTGCGCAGCGCCTCGACGGTGGCCGGCGAGAAGCGTTTTTCTTCCAGGATGCTGGGGCCGTTGAGCGAGCCGAAGTTGGGCAGGTCAATTGCCTGCTGGGCGTTCAGGCCCCAGTTCAGCGTGCCGTAAAGCGTCTTGGCCGTGAAGTGGATGATGAGCGCGCCGCCGGGGCTGCCGCCGCTCATGACGAGCTGGCCCGTGTTTTTGTCGAAGACCAGCGTGGGGGCCATGGACGAGCGCGGGCGCTTGCCGGGCTGCACGCGGTTGGCCACGGGTTTGCCCTCGGCGTCCGCCGGGGCGAAGCTGAAGTCGGTGAGTTCGTTGTTGAGCAAAAAGCCGCCGGCCTTGCCGGTGCCGCCGTCGGTCATCAGGCGCGAGCCGAACTGGTCTTCAATCGTCGTCGTCATGGCGATCGCGTTGCCGTAGCCGTCGATGATGCTGATGTGCGAGGTGCCGTACTCGGGCTGGTCGGGCATGGGCGCGTACGCCGTCTTCACCACGCCGGGCACGCCGGGTTTGGCGGTCTTCATGCTGGGGCCTGTGGGCTGTATCAGTTTGGCGCGCTCGCTCAGGTAGGCCGGAGCCAGCAGGCTCATCCAGCTGCCGCCCGGCGGCTGCACAAAGTCCGGGTCGCCCAGGTACTGGCCACGGTCGGCAAAGGCCAGGCGCGAGGCTTCGGTGTAGAGGTGCAGCCAGTCGGCCGAAGGTGTGGGCGAGACCGAGCCCGGGACGCCGCCGCTGCCGGTGACAAGGCCCAGGGTGCTTGCCGGCGTGTTGTTCAGGATGCCCAGGATTTGCCCGACGGCAATCGCGCCCGAGCTGGGTGGCGGCATGCCACAGAGGCGGTAGGCCTTGCCGGCGGCGCTGTAGTCCGAGCAGATCGGTTCGCGTTTTTTCGGCTGGTAGCCGGCCAGGTCGGCCAGGGCCAGTTTGCCGGGGTTGGTCGGGTGGCCCTGCACCTTGGCGACGATGGCCTGCGCCACCTGGCCTTCGAGCAGTGCGTTAGATCCCTTGGCCGCGATCTGGCGCAGCACCTCGGCCAGGGCCGGGTTGCGCAGGGTCTGGCCCACGTCCACCGGGCTGCCGTCGGGTTTGTAAAAGTAGGCTGCGGCCGTGGCGTCCTTCTTCAGGTGCTGCTCGCCCTTGAGCAGGGTGTTCAGGCGCGGGCTGACCTTGAAGCCGCCTTCGGCGAGCTGGATGGCCGGCGCGAACAGCTGGGCCCAGGGAAGCCGGCCGTACTGCTTGTGGGCCATCTCCAGCATGCGCACGGTGCCGGGTGTGCCGACGGAGCGGCCGCCGACCACGCCGTCGTAAAAAGCCAGGGGCTTGCCGTCGGCGCCGATAAAGAGCTTTTCATCGGCGGCCGCGGGCGCGGTTTCACGGCCGTCAAAGGCCTCGACCTTGCCGCCGCTGGCATGCAGCAGGAAGGCGCCGCCGCCTATGCCGCTGGACTGCGGCTCCACCAGTGTGAGCACCATCTGCACGGCAATCGCCGCGTCTATGGCCGAGCCGCCGGCCTTGAGCACCTGGTAGCCGGCATCGGTGGCCAGCGGGTTGGCGGCGGCCACGGCGAACTTCTTCGTGGCCCAGCCTGGCTTGGGCGTGAAGCCCGAAGAACCTTCTGGCTGCATGTACTTGGCGCCGCGCGCGACTTCGTCGGCCGGGACCTGGTAGGTGAAGGAGGAGGGGCTGCTGGCGCAGGCGGCCAGCAGCGCGGTGGCTGCGAGCGCCGGGAAGGCGTGTCTCATGGGATATCCTTGAATGTCGTTGTTGCTTGTCGGGGGTCGGGCCGTTGAGTTCTGTGCCCTCGCCCGCTGGGAAATATATCGAGGGCCTCCGCGCCTCACAATGGCGTTTAGAAGAAATCACTCTTCCATGGAATTTGACAATCTCGATACCCTGCGTGTGCTGCTGGCCACTGCGGAAACCGGCAGCCTCACGGCGGCGGGCAAGCGTTGCCGGCTCTCCACGGCGGCCGTGAGCGCGGCGATCAAGCGGCTGGAAACTTCATTGGGTGTGCGCCTGTTCGAGCGCACCACGCGTGCCGTCCGGCCCACGGCCGAAGGCGCGGTCATGGTCGACCATGCGCGGCGCGCGCTCGAGCTGGTGTCCGAAGGCCAGGCCAAGGTGCGCGCCGGCACTTTCGGCCTCACGGGCAGCATACGCATCACGGCCACGGCCATGCTGGCGCGCGAGATGCTCGCTTACTGGCTGGCGGAGTTTGCCGCGCTCCATCCCGGCATTGAAATCGACCTGCAGATCAGCGACGTGCGTGTGGACCTGGTGCGCGAAGGCATAGATGTCGCGTTGCGCAATGGGCCGCTCATGGACTCCACGCATTCGGCGCGCCTGCTGGCGCCGGCCCGCCGCGTGGCCTGTGCCAGCCCTGAGTACCTGGCGCGCCGCGGAACACCCGTGCAACCCTGCGAACTCGCGCAGCACGATTGCCTGGTCTGCCATGTGCGCGAGCGCCGACAGGACCAGTGGCAGTTCGAATTGCAGGGGGAGGCCAGCGCGCCTTTCCAGGTACGCGTGGCCGGGCCGCTGGCCTGCAACGACGCCTCCATCGCACTGCAATGGGCGCTGGAGGGACGGGGCATCGTCTATCAGTCGGAGATAGACCTCATGGCCTCTCTCGCAGGCGGCAAGCTGGTGCGCCTGTTCGCGGGCTACCTGGGCGAGCCGGCGCCGCTCTATGCGGTGGTGCCGAGCCGGCAGTATGTGCCGGCCCGCGTCAACGAGGTGATCAACAAGCTGTCGGCGCTGCTGACCGAAAGGCTGGCCGCGCTGCACCTGCCCGCGGCCTGAACACGCTCAGCGTGAAGTTCAGCGCGGCGCCAGGCGGATCGCGCCGTCCAGGCGAATCACTTCGCCGTTGAGCATGTCGTTTTCGATGATGTGTTTGGCCAGGCGCGCGTAGTCCTGCGGCGTGCCCAGGCGCGAAGGGAAGGGAACGCCGGCGGCCAGCGAATCCTGCACTTCCTGCGGCATGCCGAAGAGCATGGGCGTGCCGAAGATGCCGGGGGCAATCGTCATGTTGCGGATGCCGTTGCGTGCCAGGTCGCGGGCAATCGGCAGGGTCATGCCGACGATGCCGCCCTTGGAGGCGCTGTAGGCGGCCTGGCCGATCTGGCCGTCATAGGCCGCGACCGAGGCGGTGGAAATCAGTACGCCGCGCTCGCCGGTGGCTTCGGGCTCGTTCTTGCACATGGCGTCGGCCGCCAGGCGGATCATGTTGAAGCTGCCGAYGAGGTTGACGGTGATGGTCTTGCTGAACAGGGCCAGGCCGTGCGCGCCGTTCTTGCCCACGGTTTTTTCGGCGGGCGCGATGCCGGCGCARTTCACCAGGCCCATCAGYTTGCCCATGGCGACCGCCTTGGCCACCACGGCCTGGCCGTCGGCTTCCTGGCTCACGTCGCATTTGACGAAGGCGGCCTTGTCGGCGCCCAGTTCTTTGGCGATGGCTTCGCCCTTGTCGGCCTGCATGTCGGCAATGACGACCTTGGCGCCGTTGGCCACCAGCATGCGCGCCGTGCCTTCACCCAGGCCCGATGCGCCGCCGGTGACGATAAATACTTTGCCTGCGATTTCCATGGTGATTCCTTGAATGAAAGAATGAAGAGTGAGGGTTGATAAAGCTTTGTGTGAACGCTTGGCCCTGCATAAGCCGGGACGATATGACGTTAACGTAAACGTCAATTATGGCGCATGAAAAAAGCCCGGCGCCTTTCGGCGGCCGGGCTTTCGCAAAAACAAGGCGCTGGGTTTGTGTTTTTACTTGTAGCCGACGCGGTCCAGCATCTGCTGCACCTTGAGCTGGTTGTTGCCCACGGCGCTGATCGGAATGGTTTCGGACTTGAAGCTGCCATTGCCCGAGGGGCTCATGGCCTTGAGCGCCGGGTTGCTGACGCCCAGGCCCGGCACGGCGGGCCATTCGTTGTTGCCGTTGGCGAAGTATTCCTGTGCGCTCGGGCTGGCCAGGTATTCCATGAACTTGACGGCGTTGGCCGTGTTCTTGGCATTTTTGGCGACCGCCGCGCCGGCGATGTTCACGTGGGTGCCCCAGCTGGACTGGTTGGGGAAGACCACACCGACGCGGTCGGCCACGACTTTGTCTTCAGCTGCATTGGAGCGCATGATGCGCGCCAGGTAATAGGTGTTGGTCAATGCGATGCCGCATTCGCCGCTGGCCACGGCCTTGATCTGGTCGCTGTCGCCGCCCTTGGGGTCACGCGCCATATTGGCCACCAGGCCCTTGAGCCACTCCTCCGCCTTGGCCTCGCCGAGGTGTTCGGTCACTGCGCCGAACAGCGAGAGGTTGTAAGGATGGGCGCCCGAGCGGGTGCACAGCAGTCCCTTGTTCTTCGGATCGGCCAGCTTTTCATAGGTATCGACGTCGGCCTTTTTGACCTTGAGCTTGTCGAACACCACCACGCGGGCGCGAGTCGAAAAGCCGAACCAGGTCGTGCCTTCCGCCGTTTCCTTGGCGCGTAGCTTGGCAGGAATGGCGGCCTCGAGGGCCGGCGATTTGATGGGCTTGAACAGGCCGTCCGCATCGCCCTTCCAGAGGCGGGCCGCGTCGACCAGCAAAATCACGTCGGCGGGAGAGGCCGCGCCTTCCGCCTTCAGCCGAGCCAGGATGCCGGCGTCGTCGGCGTCCACACGGTTGACCTTGATGCCGGTCGCCTTGGTGAAATCGCTGTAGAGCTTCTCGTCGGTCTGGTAATGGCGGGCAGAATACAGGTTGACCACCTGCTCCTGCGCCGAGGCCAAACCTGCCAGCAACAGCAGCGACGAGAGAACCACTTTTTTGAACATGACTTTCCACTTCCTTACAGGTGTTTTTAAAGCCCGGCCATGATAAAGCAAATAAGAATCATTCTTGGTAGAGTCCCTACGGTGGGCAAGCTTTCGCGCGGGCCGGCGCGGCATGCAAGCGCCTGCGTGGCCATGGCGGTGCTGCTGTTGGCTGGTTGCACCACGCCCCAGGGCCCCGGCGCACCCGTGCTGGCACCGCCGGCCGAGGCCGCAAAAAAGCCGGTGCGCATCGGCCTGGCACTGGGCGGCGGCGCGGCGCGCGGCTTTGCCCATGTGGGCGTGATCGCCGTGCTGGAGGAGGCCGGGCTCAAGCCGCAACAGGTGGTCGGCACCTCGGCCGGTAGCCTGGTGGCGGCGCTCTATGCCAGCGGCAAGACCAGCGCGCAGCTGCAGCAGACGGCGCTCAATATGGAGGAGGTCGCCATCACCGACTGGATGCTGCCCATCTTCAGCCGCGGCATGTTTCGCGGCGATGCGCTGGCCCGCTATGTGAACGACCTGGTCGCCAACCGCACCATGGAAAACATGGCGATTCCGCTGGGCATCGTTGCCACTGACCTCAACAGCGGCCAGGCCGTGCTCTTCCAGCGCGGCGACACCGGCACGGCGGTGCGTGCATCCAGCGCAGTGCCGGCGGTGTTCCTGCCGGTCAAGATCAGCGGCCGCGAGTATGTGGACGGCGGCCTGGTCTCTCCGGTGCCGGTGCGCTTTGCGCGGCAGATGGGCGCCGACATCGTGGTCGCGGTCGACATCTCCAGCCCGCCGGAAGGCAACCCCGCTGGCGACACCCTGCAAATCCTGCTGCAGACCTTTGCCATCATGGGCAAAAGCATCAACCAGTACGAGCTCAAGGACGCCGATGTGGTCGTGCGGCCTTCGCTGACGGGCCTCAAAAGCGCCGACTTCTCGGCGCGCCAGCGCGCCATCGATGCGGGCAGGGCGGCCATGCTGGCGGCGCTGCCGCAGCTGAAGGCAAAACTCGCAGCGGCGGTCACGGCGCAGAAATAGCGCAGGCAAAAAAAAGCCCAATCGTGCGATCGGGCTTTAAGGGGTCCGTGAAAATGAATTTCGGAAAGGACCCGAGGAGACAACTGGCTTGAAACCTGTTCAGTCAAACAGGATTCGCGAAACAGGCTCCATGAAGGTTGGCGCGCCAGGCGCTGCGATCAGCGCTTTTTGGCGGCGGTCGTCTTGGTGGCGTTCACGGCGGAAGCAGCCACGGTGTTGAAGTTGGCTTCAGCGATGTCGCTGGCTTGCTTGACGGCCTTCTGGACCGACTCGAAAGCGTTGTTGGCGGCGGCAACGGCGCTCTTGAGGACAGCCACAGCGGTTTCGGAACCGGCGGGGGCGTTCTTGGCGGCGTTGTCGACCAGGCCGACGAACTTCTTCTGGGCTTCAGCGGCTTGGCCTTCGAAGGTCTTGCCCAGTTCAGCGCCGGCGGCCGAAGCGATGTCATACAGGTGGCGGCTGTAAGCGGCGGTCTTTTCAGCCAGGGGCTGGACCAAGCCGGCTTGCAGGGCCAGCAGTTCTTGTGCGTCTTTCACGCCCAGCACGGCTTGCGTGTGGTTGGCGCTTTCAGCCAGGGCAGCCTTGGTGGCTTGCACGTTCAGCTCGACCAGCTTTTCAACGCCTTCGAAGGCTTTGTGGGTCAGGCCAAACAGGGTTTCGATGTTGGCTTTGTGGGAAGCGAGGACTTGTTCAGCGGTCAGCATAATGAATCTCCAAAATAGGTTTAGGTGAGGGCAATGGTGTTGCTTTGCGCTGAATTGCTGCACTGCAACATAAGTCCAAGTATAGGGACTGTGTGCACCATTGCAAGTATTTTATGTTGCGGTGCACCAATTTAGAGGTCAAGCCCTAGGTAACGCTCTGAAACAGCACTGAAAAGTACCCAAAAAGGTTTACTTGAATTGCCTGCATGCACCCGTTTTGCTGCGTGCCCGGCTCAAGGCCACAATGGTCTCAACCCTGACATCGCCACACACTCGCCATCTTGCAAGCCTTTTACGCCGATAACTTTGTTTTGCCGCTTCCGGCAGGCCATCGCTTTCCCGTGGCCAAGTACCGTTTGCTGCGCGACCGCCTGGTCAACGAATGCCCGCGGGTGCGCATGACGCAGGCGCCGGCCGCGACGGACGGTGAACTGGCGCTGGTTCACACGCCAGACTACATAGACGCCATCAGCCACGGGACCCTGCCGGCCGCGGCCCAGCGCGAGATCGGCTTTCCCTGGAGCCCGGGCATGGCCGAACGCGCGCGCCGCTCGGCCGGCGCCACCGTTGCGGCGGCCCGCGTGGCCATGGGCTCGCCCGGCCGGCCAGGGGAAGGCATTGCGGCCAACCTCGCGGGAGGAACGCACCACTCCTATGCGCACAAGGGCGGCGGGTTTTGCGTGTTCAACGATGCGGCCGTGGCCGCCCGGCTGATGCAGGCGGAATGGGCGCGGCAGCACAGGCATGGGCGCAAGCCGCTGCAGGTCGCCATCATCGACCTCGATGTGCACCAGGGCAACGGCACGGCCAGCATCTTCGCCAATGACCCTAGCGTGTTCACGCTGTCGCTGCATGGGCAAAAGAACTTTCCCTTTCGCAAGGAAGCCAGCGACCTCGACGTGGACCTGCCCGACGGCTGCGGCGACGCGGCCTACCTGCAGGCGCTGGAGCATGCGCTGGACGAACTCGAGCGGCGCTTCGAGCCCGGGTTGGTCCTGTACCTGGCCGGCGCCGACCCCTACGAGGGCGACCGCCTGGGCCGCCTGGCCTTGAGCTTCGACGGCCTGGAGGCGCGCGACCGACGCGTCTTCGACTGGGCCTGGCAGCGCCGCATCCCGCTGGCGTTTGCGATGGCGGGCGGTTACGGCGTCAACATCGACGAGACCGTGCAGGTGCAGATGAACACTTACACGCTGGCACTCGAATACTGGGCGCGCTGGAATCCCTGACCTCGCCAGACATTGCTGCTACATTGCCAGAGATTCGCCCCCGACCCGTGGACATAGACCCTGGACATAGAAGAAGCAAGACATGCCGCTGCCCACCGCCGAAATCCCTGACGCCCCCCACACCACCGATATTCCCGATGATCTTCAAACAGCGTCGCGCCTTCGCGTACTCGTTTTGGGCGGCGCCGGCTTTATCGGCCGCCATGCCGTGGCGGCGCTGCACGCTGCGGGCGCGCAGGTCGCGATAGGCAGCCGTCATCCCGAGCGCCACGCAGCCGCCTATCCCTTTGCGGATATGCGTGCGGCGCGTTTCGAACAACTGCTGCAGCCTGACGCCTGGGCCGCGCTGCTCAAAGACGTCGATGTGGTTGTCAATTGCGTGGGCATTCTGCGTCAGCGGCCCAATGAGTCTTACGACCATGTGCACCACCGCGCGCCTGCGGCACTGGCTATCGCCTGTGCCAAGGCGGGCATACGCTTCATACATACCTCGGCCCTGGGTTTGCACGAAGGCGCCAAAAGCCGCTTTCTTTCCAGCAAGCTGCTGGGCGAGCGCGCCATCGCAGCCTCGGGCAGCGATTACGCCATCGTGCGCCCCTCGCTGCTCGATGGCGAGGGCGGCTTTGGCGCGCGCTGGCTGCGCGGCCTGTCGCGCTCGCCGGTGCATGCCATCCCGCGCGGCGCGCGTGGCGGCATCGCGGCCATGACGGCCACCGACCTCGGCCTGGCGTTTGCCGCCCTGGCGGCTTTGCCTGCCCTGGCCGCGCATCGTGAAGTCGAACTCGGCGGCAGCCGCCGCTATGGCTATGCGGAATACCTGCGCGAACTGCGCGCCGACTACGCCGCCACCCGCGCGCTCCAACTGCCGCTGCCCAACTGGGCGGCACGGCTGGGCGCGCATGCCTGCGATGTGCTGCATTTCTCGCCCTTCTCTTATGGGCACTGGATCTTGCTGCAGCGGGACAACATCCCTGTGCCGAACCGGCTGCCCGAGTTGCTGGGGCGTGAGCCCGCGGCGATCGGGTTAAAAATGCCCCTGAGCCCGGCGCGGCCCGCGCTGGCAAAATAAGTCCTCATGAGTTCTCCGACACGACCGCAAGCCGAAGCCCGTAGCGCCTACAAAGCTTTTCGCGACATCGGCACCCGCTGGTCCGACAACGACCTCTACGGCCACGTCAACAACGTCGTTTATTACAGCTGGTTCGACACCGCGGTCAACGGCCTGCTGATCGAACGCGGTGCCATTGACATCCACAGCGGCAGCGTGATCGGCCTGGTGATAGAGACCCAGTGCAACTACTTCGCGCCGCTGGCTTTTCCCGAGCCCGTGGTGGCCGGCATCCGTGTGGCGCATGTGGGCTCGTCCAGCGTGCGCTACGAGGTGGCTCTATTTCCCGGCGACGAAAACCAGCTGTGCGCCGCCAGGGGCCATTTCATCCATGTTTACGTCGACCGCGCCACGCGCCGGCCGGCGCCGCTTCCGCCCGAACTGCTTTCCGTACTGGAGACCCTCCGATGACCCAGGCACCGCCCGTGCTTCCCTACATCACCCCGCGCCAGGCCGGCGATGCGCGCAACGCGGTGGACGAAGCCATCCTGAGCCGCCAGTCCATACGCCAGTTTCTGCCGAAACCGGTGCCGCGCGAAACCATCGCCCACCTGCTGGAGCTTGCCAGCCGCGCACCGTCGGGCACCAACACCCAGCCCTGGAAGGCCTATGTGCTGCAGGGCGCGAGCCGCGATGCGCTGGTCGAAAAGGTTTGCGATGCCCACGACGCGCTGCACGCCAACCCGGCGCTGGCGGCCGAGTACCAGGAGGAATACGACTACTACCCCGAGAAGTGGGTCTCGCCCTATATAGACCGGCGCCGCGCCAACGGATGGGGCCTTTACGGCCTGCTGGGCATCACCAAGGGCGACAAGGACAGGATGCATGCGCAGCACCACCGCAACTTCAAGTTCTTCGATGCGCCCGTGGGCCTGATGTTCACGCTGGACCGCGTGATGGGCCGGGGCTCGCTGGTGGACTACGGCATGTTCATGCAAAACCTGATGGTGGCCGCGCGCGGCCTGAGCCTGCACACCTGCCCGCAGGCCGCCTGGAACGGCTTCGGCAAAATCATCCTGCCGCATATAGGCGCGGGTCCTGATGAGATGCTGGTCTGCGGCATGTCGCTGGGCTATGCCGATGAGGCGGCGCTGGTTAATACCTTCAGAACGCCGCGCGTGCCGGCCACCGAGTTCACCACCTGGCTAGATTGACTGGGCTGACTGGATGACTTTTTCCCTGGTCCAGCTGCTYGGTGGACTGTCTTACGCCACCACGCTGTTCCTGATGGCGGCGGGCCTCACCCTGATCTTCGGCGTGACGCGCATTGTCAATTTCGCGCATGGCAGTTTTTTCATGCTGGGCGCGCTGTTCACGGCGCACTGGGTCACCCGCTGGTTTCCCGCCTGGGGTGAAAGCGCGCCGCTGTATCTGCTGGCGATCCTGATGGGCGCGGCCTGCGCGGGCCTGGCGGGCGCCGCGGCCGAGTTCTTGCTGCTCAGGCGCATGAGCGGCGCGCCTGAGCTGTACCAACTGGTCGCTACCTTCGGCCTCACGCTGGCCATGCACGATGCCATGCAGTGGGGCTTCGGTCCCGACGAAGTGTTCGCGCCGCGCTTCCCGGGTCTCAAGGGCTCGGTGCAAATCGGCGACGAGTTCTTTCCGGTCTACCAGCTCGCGATGATCGCGCTGGGCCCGCTGGTCTGGCTGGGCCTGCATCTGCTGCTGCGGCGTTCGCGTTTCGGCCAGCAGCTGCGCGCGGCCACACAGGACCGTTCCATGCTCGCCGCGCTGGGCGTCAACCCGCGCCCGCTGATGCTGGGCGCCGTGGTGCTGGGCTGCGCGCTTGCCGGCCTGGCCGGCGCGCTGCAGTTGCCTCGTGAGCCCGCGCACTTGCAGATGGACATGAATGTGATCGTGGAAACCTTTGTGGTGGTGGTCACCGGCGGCTTGGGCAGCATAGGCGGCGCGTTTGTGGCGGCCCTGCTGATAGGGCTGGTCCATGCCTTTGGCATCAATGTGTTTCCGCAGGCCACGCTGGTCATCGTGTTCCTGACCATGGCCGTGGTGCTGGTGTTCCGGCCCCAGGGGCTCAATGGCAAGGCGGTCTCGGCGCAGGAAGCCGGCAGTGGCGTGCGTGAGGCAGCCCAGAAGTTTCACGGCCTGGCGATGGGCGCCATCGGGTCCTCGGTCATCGTGGCTGCCGTGGTGTTGCTTGCCGCCCTGGCCTGGATGGGCGGGCCTTACTGGCAGGCACTGGCGGCCGATGCGCTGATCCTCATGATTTTCGGCATCAGCCTGCAGTCCATGATGGCGCTGGGTGGCCTGGTCAGCTTTGGCCATGCCGCGTTCTTCGCGCTGGGCGCTTACGGCGCGGCGCTGTCGCACAGCTTTTGGGGCGCCTCGCTTCCGCTGGCACTGGCGGCCGGTTGCGGCGCGGCCCTGGCCGTGGCCGCGGTGTTCGGCGCGGCGGTGGTGCGCAGCAGCGGGGTGTACCTGGCCATGCTGTCGCTGGCGCTCGCGCAGGTGATCTGGGCCGGCGCCACGCAATGGGTGGATCTCACCGGCGGCGACAACGGCCTGATCGGCCTCACGCTGGTCGGCGACGAAGGCCGGCCGGTGTTTTACGCGCTGCTCGTGTTTTTGGCGTTGGTGGCCGTGGCGGCCCTTCGCTTTCTGGGCCGCTCCGTCATGGGCGGCGCGCTGCAGGCCCTGCGGGATGCGCCTCTGCGTGCCTCTGCTTCTGGGTTGGCGGTGGGCTGGCTCAAGTACCGTATCTTTGTGGAGAGTGCCGTGCTGGCCGGCCTGGCCGGCGGCCTGTTCGCCGCGCACAAGGGGGCGGTGTTTCCCTCGCTTGCGGCGGTCTCCACCTCCGTTGATGCCTTGCTGGTGGTCCTGCTGGGCGGCGTGCACCAGCTCTGGGGCGCTGTGGCGGGCAGCATGGTGCTGAGTTATGCCGGCGCTGAACTGGGCCGCGAGGTGAATTACTGGCGCGGCCTGCTGGGTGTCTTCATCATGCTGATCATGGTGGCCTCGCCCTCCGGGCTGCTGGGTTTGCTGCCACGCCTTGCCGAGGTCTGGCGCCGGCGCAGCCCTGAAAGATCTGCCTGATGCTGCAGGTCAGGCAACTCATCAAACATTTCGGCGGCCTGCGCGCCGTGGACGGCGTGGGCTTTGAGGTGTTGCCCGGCCAGTGCGTGGCGCTGATAGGCCCCAACGGCGCCGGCAAGTCCACCACCTTTGCCTGCATCGCCGGCCAGTACGCGCTCACGGGCGGTGACATCGCCTGGAACAGCCAGCCGTTGCAAGGGCTCAGCCCGCAGGCGCGCCTGCGTCTGGGCGTGGCGCGCACCTTCCAGGTGGCCCAGGTGTTTGAAGCGCTCACGGTGCTGCAGAACGTGCAACTGGCAATACGGGCGAGCCAGGGATGGCGAGCCATCTCCGCTTTCCGCAAGCTGGACGACCAGGCGCGCGAGCCCGCCCTGGCGTTGCTGGAGCAGACCGGGCTTCAGGCAGTGGCCGCGCAGGACGTGCTGAGCCTTCCCTATGGCGCGAAGAAACGGCTCGAACTCGCCGTGGCGTTGGCGGCGCGGCCGCAGCTCCTGCTGCTGGATGAGCCCGCCGCCGGCCTGGCCGGGCCCGAGCGCGCCGAGCTGATGCAACTGGTCAGGCGCCTGGCAGGCGAGGGCATGGCCGTGCTTTATACCGAACACAATATGGACGCCGTGGCCGGCGTGGCGGACCGCGTGCTGGTGCTGATAGAAGGCCGGCTGGCGGCCGAGGGTTCGTTCGAAGAGATCTCGCGCGATGCGGTGGTGCGCAGCCGCTACCTGGGCCAAGGCGGCGAAGGGGCAGGCCGTGCTTGAGGTCGACAAGCTCAATGTTTTTTACGGCCCGGCCCAGGCGCTGTTCGGGGTGTCGCTCCAGGTCGCGCCGGGCGAGCTGGTGGTGCTGCAGGGCCTGAACGGTGCCGGCAAGTCCACACTGCTCAAATCCGTGATGGGCCTGGAAGTGCGCACCGAAGGCCTCATCCGCTACCGCGACCCGGCTGGCCCTCAGGGCACGGGCCTGGCGCCGATTGAGCGCTGGGAAACGCATCGCCGCGCGCAGGCCGGCCTGGGTTATGTGGCCGAAGACCGCCGCCTCTTCACCGAACTGACGGTGCGCGAGAACCTGCGCATCGCGGCGGGCCGTGATGTTGAGGCGCAGGAGGCGAGGGCGCTCGATTTGTTCCCCGCGCTCAAGTCCATGCTGGGGCGTACGGCCGCGCAGATGAGCGGCGGTGAGCAGCAGATGCTCGCGATTGCCCGCACGCTGATGACCGGCCCGCGCATCCTGCTGCTCGACGAGCCTTGCGAGGGCATTGCCCCCGTCCTCGTCGAATCGATTCGCGATGCGCTGCTGGCGTTGCGCCAGCAAGGGTTGGGCCTGCTCGTGGCCGAACAGAATCAGCTGCTTGCTACCCGTGCTGACAGGCTGGTTTTGCTGGTTGCGGGTAAAGTCAGGGGTTCGTGAAGAAAGACCCGCTTCTTTCCCATCTTTTCCTCTTCTTCCCTTCTTTTTTATCCTCCCCTTTCCCTTAAGGACCCCATGAGCAACATCACCACCACTCCTTCCGGCCTGCAGTACGAAGACACCGTGCTGGGCACGGGCGCCATCGCCAAGGCCGGCCAGAACGTCAAGGTCCACTACACCGGCTGGCTGTACAACGACGGCGTGCAGGGCGCCAAGTTCGACTCCAGCAAGGATCGTGGCCAGCCTTTCGAGTTTTCGCTGGGCGCGGGCCAGGTCATCCGCGGCTGGGACGAAGGTGTGCAGGGCATGTCGGTGGGCGGTACGCGCCGCCTGATCATCCCGGCTGCGCTGGGCTACGGCGCGCGCGGCGCCGGCGGCGTGATTCCGCCCAACGCAACCTTGCTGTTTGAAGTGGATTTCCTCGGCACTTGAGCCAGCGCAAGTTGAAGGTCCTGGCGTGGCATTCGCGCCGGGCTTGTTCACCTGATTAACCGCCAAGGCGCCCCAAGCGCCGCGGCCCTCAAGCGTTCTCCATGATCATCACAAGTCTGCTGGATACGGATCTGTACAAGTTCACCATGATGCAGGTGGTCTTGCACCAGTTTCCGGGCGCGGAGGTCGAGTACAAGTTCAAATGCCGCAATGCCGGCGCCGAGGGCATCGGCGATCTTGCACCTTTCGTGACCGAGATCCGCGAGGAAATCCGCGGCCTGTGCAACCTGCGTTTCCAGGATGCCGAGCTGGCCTACCTCAAGGCCATGCGCTTCATCAAGAGCGACTTTGTCGACTTCCTCGGCATCTTCCGGCTCAATGAAAAATACGTGAGCGTCACGGCGCTGCCCTCGGGCGAGATCGAGGTGTCCATCAAGGGCCCCTGGCTGCACGCCATCCTGTTCGAGATCCCGGTTCTGGCCATCATCAACGAGGTTTACTTCCGCAACACGCAGAAAAAGGCCGACTTCAGCGAAGGCCGCAGGCGGCTGGACACCAAGATCGGCGAGCTGCAGGCCGAAGGCCTGGGGGCGCTCAAGATCGCCGACTACGGCACACGCCGGCGCTTCGGCAAGGCCTGGCACGAAGAAGTGCTGCGCACCCTGGTGGGCCGACTCGGCACGGGGGCGCAGGGCCAGTTCGCCGGCACCAGCAATGTGTTGTTTGCCATGAAACTGGGCCTGACGCCGCTGGGCACCATGGCGCACGAATACCTGCAGGCCTGCCAGGCGCTGGGTCCGCGGCTGCGCGACAGCCAGGTCTTCGCTTTTGAATCGTGGGCCAAGGAATACCGCGGCGACCTCGGTATCGCGCTGTCCGACGTCTACGGCATGAGCGCTTTCCTGCGCGACTTCGACATGTATTTCTGCAAGCTGTTCGACGGCGCGCGCCATGACAGCGGCGACCCCTTCCAGTGGGGCGAGCGCATGCTCGCGCACTACACCAAGAACCGGGTCGACCCCAAGACCAAGACGCTGATCTTCAGCGACGGCCTCACGGTGCCGCGCACCATAGAGCTGTACCACCAGTTCAAGGGCCGTTGCCAACTGGCCTTCGGCATAGGCACCAACCTGACCAACGACCTCGGCTACGAGCCGCTGCAGATCGTCATCAAGATGATCCGCTGCAACGGCCAGCCGGTGGCCAAGCTTTCAGATACCCCTTCCAAGAATATGTGCGACGACGAAAAATACCTGGCCTACCTGCGCCAGGTGTTTGAAATCGCCTCACCGGCATAATCCACAGCTTACTTATCATCTACCTGATAACTCCTACCTCAAAAACCAGCGCGTGACTATTGCAGGCGTTCCCCTTGATTTCGTGTTGTTCGGCCTGACGCTGCTCGGTGTGGCGCTGTGGCACCACCACACGCTCAAGGTTGCACTGGCGGGGCTGGCGTTGATCACGCTCTACAAACTCGCGCTGGGCGATTTCTCCGGCGTGCCCGGCCTGGGCGGCCTGCTGCAATTGCTGGTGCATGAGTGGGTGACGCTGGCCAACCTGCTGGGCCTGTTGCTCGGGTTCGCGCTGCTGTCTGACCATTTCGAAAAAAGCGGCATCCCGGCGCTGCTGCCGCGCTACCTGCCCGATGACTGGAAGGGCGGCTTCGTGATGCTGGTGCTGGTCTTTGTGATCTCCAGCTTCCTCGACAACATCGCGGCGGCCATGATAGGCGGCACCATGGCGGCTGTGCTGTACCGCAAGCGTGTGCATATCGGCTTCCTGGCCGCCATCGTGGCCGCGAGCAACGCAGGCGGCTCGGGCAGCGTGGTGGGCGACACCACCACCACCATGATGTGGATTGCCGGCGTTTCACCCGGCCAGGTGTTTGAGTCTTATGTGGGCGCTGTGGTGGCGCTGGCCATCTTCGGCGTGGTCGCGGCGCGCCAGCAGCACGCCTTCCAGCCCATCATGAAGGACGCCGTGCCGGGCGCGCACCTGCACTGGGCGCGCCTGGGCATCGTCGCCATCATCCTGCTGTCGGCGGTGGCCGCCAATGTGTACTTCAACCTGCGTGACCCCGCGGTGCTCGAGCGGCTTCCGGTGATAGGCATCGCCGTGTGGGTGGCGATCGCGCTGACCACGCCCTGGCGCCGCTCCAACTGGGGCCTGTTGCCCGAGGCCGCGCGCGGCAGCGTCTTCCTGCTGTCGCTGGTGCTGTGCGCGTCCATGATGCCGGTGCAGCACCTGCCTGCCGCCAGCTGGCAAACCGCTTTCGGCCTGGGTTTCGTGAGCGCGGTGTTCGACAACATCCCGCTCACGGCGCTGGCCCTGCACCAGGGCGGCTACGACTGGGGCTTCCTGGCTTATGCCGTCGGCTTCGGCGGCAGCATGTTGTGGTTTGGGTCCTCGGCCGGCGTGGCGCTGGCCGGTATCTACCCCGAGGCCAAGTCCGTCGTCGCCTGGCTCAAGGGCGGCTGGCATGTGGCGCTGGGCTACGTGATCGGATTCTTCGTGCTGCTGGCCGTGCTGGGCTGGCATCCCGACGCGCCACGGGTCCGGCAAGCTGCGGGCACTTCACCTTTTACATCGGCTACTGGTTCGTCTTCTGAGCCGGTAGCATCGTCCTCCACTCCTTCCCGAACACCATGAACAAACCCAAAATCCTCGTCGCACGCGCCGTGTTCCCCGAAGTCATTGCACGCCTGGAGCGGCATTTCGAGGTCGAGTCCAACCAGAACGACGAGACCTGGTCCAAGGCCCAACTGACCGAGCGCCTCAAGGGCAAGGACGGCGCCTTCACCACAGGCGGCGACAAAATTGACGCCGAGGTGCTGGCCGCTTGCCCGGGCCTGAAAATCTGCGCCAACATGGCCGTGGGCTACAACAACTTCGACATCGACGCGATGACGGCGGCCGGTGTGCTGGCCACCAACGCGCCCGACGTGCTGACTGAGACCACGGCGGATTTCGGCTTCGCGCTGCTGATGGCCACGGCCCGCCGCGTGACGGAGAGCGAGCATTACCTGCGCGCCGGCAAATGGACCAAATGGAGCTATGACATGTTTGCCGGCTCCGACATCCACGGCGCGACCCTGGGCATCCTGGGCATGGGCCGCATAGGGCAGGGCATTGCCAAACGCGGGGCCCACGGTTTCGGCATGAAGGTGATTTACCACAACCGTTCGCGCCTGGACGCGACGCTGGAAGCCGAATGCAAGGCCAGCTACGTCGGCAAGGACGAGCTGCTCAGGACAGCCGACCACCTGGTGTTGGTCCTGCCTTACACTCCAGCCTCTCATCACACCATAGGCGCCGCGGAGCTGGCCTTGATGAAGCCAACCGCCAACCTGATCAACATCGCACGCGGCGGCATCGTGGACGATGCCGCGCTGGCCGCGGCCCTGCGTGACAAGCGCATCGCGGCCGCCGGGCTGGACGTCTTCGAGGGCGAACCCAAGGTGCATCCGGACTTGCTGACCGTTCCCAATGTGGTGTTGACTCCCCATATCGCCAGCGCCACCATTCCCACGCGCATGGCCATGGCGAGCCTCGCCGCCGACAACCTGATCGCGTTTTTCAGCGGCAAGAAGCCGCTGACCCCGCTCAATCCCGCGGTACTGGCCGGTCAATAAGCAGGAAGAAGGCGACAAGCGGACAATAGGGCCTGTTAATACTATGTTTGCAAGATGCGTTGCGAGTCAAAAAGGCCTTGAGCAAGGCGCAAAACGCAGGCGGGGTAGACCCCGTCAAGGCTTTGCA